>DATCVD010000167.1:0-11411 GCA_036567125.1 Pyrinomonadaceae bacterium
GGCGCGTCGGCGCGCGCGGGCGGGCGCGCGGGGGTCACTCAGACGTTCCTGTGTGGTCTTCGTTTTCATGGGAGTTGACCGCGAAAGGGCCGCGCGAATGATAACACTTTCCGCCGATCAAGCGCGCGCGGACTCGCGAAGCGCGCGCCGGCGGCCCGCATCACGCCCGCGCCACTTGTCGGATTTTTGTTGCGCCGCGGGTCCGCGCAAAGCGGGCGCGGGCGGCAGAGGGGCGCGGTCAGTTGGCCGCCAAAGGCCGCGCGCCGGGGTTCGCGGCGCGCGGCACTCGGCTTGCCCTGTGAAACTCCGGCAGTACCAAGTTTGTTAATTCCGCACTGAGGTAACTACGGATGATTAGGAAGCTGTTGGCGGTCGCGCTCGTCGCGCTCGTCGCGTTAACGCAAACGCCCGCGGCCGCGCTCGCCGCCCCGTCCAAGCAGGCGCTCGCCCCGGCCGAGGTCAGGGCGAAGGTTGACCGCGCCGGGATCGGCGAGAAGGCGAAGGTGACGGTGTGGCGCAGGGACGGGGGCAAGATCAAGGGCTACGTGGCCGAGCGGCGCGACGAAGAATTCGTCCTGCGCGACCGCAAGACCGACGCGCCGACCATCGTCCCCTACGCCGACGTGACGAAGCTCGACATCAACCGCGGCCACTCGACCGCGCGCAACACCGCCATCGGCGTCGGCATCGGCGCGGGCGCGGTGCTCCTGACCCTCGCCATCCTCATCGCGTCGCTCGAAGACTGAGGGGGACGCGGGGCGCGGGGCGGGAAACTGAAAAGCCGTCCGCCGCCTCCGGTCAGTTGTCGGCTGTTCGCGCTCAAACGGGGGCGCGTTCCGTGGTGGGCGGTCGCGCCTGCGAAACTCGAACGACCGACAACTGACCGGAGGCGGCGGGCGACTTGGTCGTCCTTCAATTGATCATTCCGCGCCCCGCGCTCACGGTTGCTTTTCGATCTCCACCAGCGCGTCGTAGAAGGTCGCGCCGCCGCCGAGGTCGGTGAGCGCCTGCGAGGTGAGCTGGTTGACGCCCGTGCCGCCGGGCGAGAGCTTGTTCCACCAGACCGAGGGCGAGACGACGACGCCCTCGCGCGCGCGCGTCGTGACGACCGCCGTCAGCTCGCACGAGCCGCGGCCGTTGAAGGCGCGGACGCGGTCGCCGTCCTCGATGCCGCGCCGGCGCGCGTCCTCCGGGTTGATCTCGACGAAGGGCGCGCGCTCTTGCCGCAACTGCTTCGGCAGGTTGGCGAAGCTCGAATTGAGGAAGGCATGCGCGGCCGGCGTGATGAGCGCGAGCGGGAATTTCTCGGCCAGCGCGGGCGCGCTCCTCCGCGACTCGGCGGGCGGGATGAACTCCGGCACGCCGGGCAGCCCCGCCGCCGCGAGCGTCTCCGAATACAGCTCGCACTTGCCCGAACGGGTCTTGAAGCCGCCCTCGGCGAACGGCGCGAAGTCTTCCGGCAGGTTCATCCTCACCCAGCCGCGCTCACGCAACGCGTCGAGCGTGACGCCGCGCAAGGAAGGGTGATCAACGTCGAGAGCCTGCCTTGCGATCTCCTCGTCCGAATCCCTCAGACATTCGTCCGTGAAGCCGAGCCGCGCGGCGAGCAGGCGGAAGACCTCCGTGTTCGGCTTCGCCTCGTGCAAAGGCGCGATGGCCGGCTCGTTGATCGTGAGGTAGAAGTGGCCGTAAGCCTTGTGCAGATCGAAGTGTTCGAGCTGCGTGGTGGCCGGCAGGACGATGTCCGCGAAGTCGCACGTGTCGGTCATGAACTGCTCGTGGACGACGGTGAACAGATCGTCGCGGCGGAGTCCCGCGAGCACGCGCGCCTGATCGGGCGCGACCGCCGCCGGGTTCGAGTTGTAGACGTAGAGCGCGCGCACGGGCGGCGAGTCCGTCTTGGTCAGTACGTCGCCGAGGGCGCTCATGTTGAGCGTGCGCGGGCGCGGCGTGGGCATCAGGTCGGGGCGCTGGAGCCGCTCGTAGTTGAGCGGGAACGCGCCGCTCGTCGAGAGCAGCGCGCCGCCCGCCGGGTCGCGCCACGCGCCGGTGACGGCGGGCAGGCAGGTGATCGCGCGCACGGCCATGCCGCCGCCCGCGTGCCGCTGCACGCCGTAGTTCAGGCGGATGACGGCGGGCCGCGTCCGTGCGTACTCGCGCGCGAGCCTGACGACGGTCTCGGCTTCCAGCCCGCAAATCTCCGCGACGCGCGCCGGGTCGTACTCGCGCGCGTGCCGGCGCAACTCCTCCGCGCCGACGGTGTGGCGTTCGAGATAATCTCCGTCTTCTAGACCTTCCGCGAAGATGACGTGCATCAGGCCGAGCGCGAGCGCGGCGTCCGTGCCGGGCAGCAGCGCGACGTGCTCGTGGCACTGATCGGCCGTGCGCGTCCGCCGCGGGTCGACCGCGACGAGACGCGCGCCGCGTTTTTTGGCTTCGAGGACGAACGGCCAGAGGTGGACGTTCGACGTGATCGTGTTCGTGCCCCACAGGATGATGAGGCGCGCTTCGGGGAACCTTTCGGGGTCGGTGCCGAGCTTGGCGCCGACGGTCGAGAGCAGGCCCTCGGTTCCGGCCGACGCGCAGATCGTCCGTTCGAGCTGCGACGCGCCGAGCCGGTGGAAGAAGCGCCTGTCCATCGACTCCGATTGGACGAGGCCCATCGTGCCGCAGTAGCTGTACGGCAGGATCGTCTCCGGCCCCTCGGCCGACTCCGCGAGCGCGCGAAACTTCGCGGCGATCTCGTCCAACGCCTCGTCCCAACTGACCGGCACGAAGCGCCCTTCGCCTTTCGCACCCGCGCGGCGCAGGGGCGCCTTCACGCGGTCGGGGCTGTGCGTGCGCTCGTGGTAGTTGTTGACTTTGGTGCACAGCGTCCCGCGCGTAAACGGGTGCGCGGGGTCGCCGCGGACGCCGACGGCGCGGCCGCCTTCGACCGTGACGAGCATCGCGCAGGTGTCGGGGCAGTCGTGCGGGCACGCGGCGCGGACAGTCTTGGTGGTGTCCTCGTTCATCTGATCACATCCAGACTTCTGCGGGCCGGTCTTTCGAGTTCAGCTTCTCGCACAGCTTCGCGGCCTGCCCCCAGCTCTTGCAGGGGATGGTGATTCGGTTACCGCCGGACTTCCCGTTGGTGACGATGGGGGTGAACGCCATCGACCGCTCGACCCTGAATTGCCCGGCGTTCTTCGGGATTCTGATCCTCGCCACCGTCCAAACCTCGCGGCCTCAGAACACGCTAATTTGCATCGTGTCTGTTAATCCTTATAATTCTCGGCGGGTAAATTATGGCACAAATCACAGAACAAAGCGTGCTCGCGGCATTGGCCCGGGTGCGCGATCCAGACCTTCATAAAGACATCGTGACGCTCGGCTTCGTCCGCGACTTGCGGATCAGCGGCGGCGAGGTTTCGTTCCGCATCGTGCTCACCACGCCGGCCTGCCCGGTGCGCGAGCAGTTGCAGGAGGAGGCGCGGCGCGCCGTCTCCGCAGTCCCCGGCGTCTCTTCCGTCAACGTGACGATGGACGCCGAAGTTCCCAAGGGGCGCGGCATCGGCGAGAAGGTCACGGTGCCGGGCGTGCGCAACATCGTCGCGGTCTCGTCGGGCAAGGGCGGCGTCGGCAAGTCGACGGTCGCGGTCAACCTCGCGGTCTCGCTCGCCTTGGACGGCGCGCGGGTCGGCCTGATGGACGCGGACGTGTACGGCCCGAACGTGCCCCTGATGCTCGGCGCTGGCGACGCGCGGCCGGAGATCGCGGGCAACAAGCTGCTGCCGGTCGTGGCGCACGGCGTCAGGATGATGTCGATGGCGATCCTCAAACCGGGTGACGAGCCGATGATCGTGCGCGGGCCGATTCTGCACGGCTTGGTGCGCCAGTTCTTGCAGGACGTTCAGTGGGGCGAACTCGACTACCTGATCGTCGACATGCCGCCGGGCACGGGCGACGTGCAGTTGAGCCTCGCGCAACTCGTCCCCGTGCAGGGCGCGGTGATGGTGACGACGCCGCAGGAGGTGGCGCTCGCCGACGTGCGCCGCGCGATCCGCATGTTCGAGACCGTGGCCGTGCCCGTCCTCGGCATCGTCGAGAACATGAGCTACTTCGTCGCGCCCGACACGGGGACGCGCTACAACATCTTCGGCGAGGGCGGCGGGCAGAAGCTGGCCGACGCCTACAACGTGGCGCTGCTCGGCCAAATCCCGCTCGGGCTGGAAGTGCGCGAGGGCGGAGACCGCGGCGTGCCCGTCGTCGTCAGCCACCCCGAATCGGTGCAGGCGCGCGCCTTCCGCAGGGCGGCCGAGGAGGTCGCCCGCCACGTCTCCATCGAGGCGATGAAGCCGGAGCTGAAGGTCGTGATGACGAAGGCGTGAGCGGAGGCCGTCCGTCGGCGGCCGGGGGTCGGTTGTTTGTGTCCGGGGCGTCGAGAGGTTAAAATCGGGTCGTCAGTTGGTGGGACGACGGGCTTGCGGACAACTGACGGCTGACTGATTCATCTGAGTTACAGACCCGACTTTCAAAGAGGAGTGGATTTTAATGGCAACAGCAACGATGCCGACCGTGCAGCTCGGCGTGACGGAGACGGCGGCCGAAGAGATCAAGAAGTTCATGGCGAGCGAAGAGGGGCTGCCGGAGACGGCCGGATTGCGCGTCCGCGTCGTGCCGGGCGGCTGCTCCGGCTTCCAGTACAGCCTGAACATCGAGGAGGAGTCGCGGCAGGGCGACCACGTGTTCGACCAGCACGGCGTCCGCCTCTTCGTCGACATGTTCAGCGCGCAGTACCTGAACGGCGTCGAGATCGACTACGTGACGAGCGTCATGGGTCAGGGCTTCACGTTCAAGAACCCGAACGCGACCGGCTCCTGCGGCTGCGGCTCGTCGTTCACGGCCTGAGGCCGGGCGTCAAGTCTTAACCGCCGCGCGGTGCGCGAGAGATTGCGCCGCGCGTCTCGCCCAACTTTTCGGGCGCGGCGCGCGGCGTGCTTTCGTGTACCGCGTTTCTCTTTTTTCGTGTACACTGCGGCCGCTCAACCGACCGCCATCATCAGATCAAAATTCGAGAGGAGTCTGCCGAAGATGCCGAAGGTAGAAGCCGAGACCGCCGCGGGCGCGCAAACAGTCGAGGCCGCGGACGGGCGCAAGCTCGTCCTCGCGCTCGAAGACGCGGGGATCGACATCCTGCACCGCTGCGGCGGCAACGCCAAGTGCACGACCTGCCGCGTCGAGATACTCGAAGGCGACGCGGGCGCGATGCCGGACGCCGAGCGCGAGCGCCTCGCCCGCGAGACGGGCCTCGCCGAGGACACGCGCCTCTCCTGTCAGGTGCGCGTCAACGGCGACCTGAAAGTCCGCGTCCTGCGCCAGCTCAGCACCAGCGGCCTGCCCGACCCCGGCCCGCGCCCGGCGGAGTAGCAAAGAGGTCGGGGGTCGGAGGTTAGGTGAGAAACTTCTTTACTGACCTCTGACCTCTAACCTCCGACCTCTGCTCTTTACTCTTGAGCCGCGCCGCGCGGCGGTGCTAATCTCACGCGGAAATCGCGCCCGTGAGAGTTCTTCCAAGTTCACGCCACGACAACTGAATAGTTCCGGAGGGCTTATGCTGATCGAGTCAACCGCACATCTCCCCGTCGGCCTCGCGCTGCTTCAGGATTTGTTCCACCCGCCCGGGGGAGCGGACATCGCGCGCATCATCCTGCGCTGGAGCCACTTCGTCTTCGGCATCACGTGGATCGGCCTGCTCTACTTCTTCAACCTCGTCAACGTCCCCTTACAGAAAGAACTCGACGCGCCGACGAAGAAGGCCGTCAACCCGTCGCTCTTAGGCCGCGCCCTCTGGTACTTCCGCTGGGGCGCGGTCGGGACAGTCCTCGCCGGCCTGATGTACTACACCATGTACATCCTCGCGGCCGACGTGAAGAACACGAAGGCCGCCGGCGGCGATGCCAACACGTGGGTCATCCTGCTCGTCTGGCTGCTGATCCCGATCATCGTCTTCTTCATCGAGTTCCTGATCATCACGCGCGTCCCGGCGCTCACCAAGGACGGGAAGATTCTCGCCGCCGTCATCGCGGTGCTCGTCATCCTGATGTCGTGGGCCATCATCTGCTGGCTCGAATACCAGCTCGTCGGCGCGCCGGCCGGGGGCCGCGCGGGCGACAGCTTCGCCAGCAACAAGACCTACTCCATCGGCATCGGCGGCGCGCTCGGCATCATCATGATGCTCAACGTCTGGGGCATCATCTGGCCGTCGCAGAAGCGCATCATCGCCGGCATGGTGTCGGGCAACGCCGCGCCGCCCGAACTCGCGCGCCGCGCCTTCCTCGCCTCGCGCGCCAACGCGTGGCTCTCGCTCCCGATGCTCTTCTTCATGGCGACCTCGCACGGCGACTGGATCATCTTCGGCAAGTAAAGGGCCGTAAACGGTAAACCGCGACGGGCGGCAGGCAGGAACCGTTCCTGCCTGCCGCCCGTCACCCGTTTTCGGTTCGCGGTTCTCCCCCCGGTCGCCGTTCGCCCGTCACGGCTCTCGTGTGACACTAACGCGTCAGCCTCTCAACCCGCCCGCTACACACGCGGGCGGGCGGCGGAGTAAACTGGCTGCACGCGCGCCGGCCGGAAAATTTCATGCGGGAGAAGGAGAGGCGATGATCAGCAAAGTCACCTACCAGCCGAAGGACTTTAATTTGAGCGGGCTGAACGGCATCTCGGACAACACCCTTGAGATGCACTTCAAGCTCTATCAGGGCTACGTCAAGGAGACGAACAAACTGACCGAGAAGATCAGCGAGTTCCTCAAGGACGGCAAGGTCGATCAGGAGGAGATGCCGGCCTACTCGGAACTGACCCGCCGGCTCGGCTTCGAGTACAACGGGATGGTCTTGCACGAGTACTACTTCGGCAACATGCGCCGGCAGGGGTCGGTCGATCCCGAAAAGTCGTCGAAGTTCTTCAAGCTGGCCGAGGACTCGTTCGGGAGTTACGACCTCTGGAAGGCGGACTTCGTCTCGGTCGGCAAGATGAGGGGCGTGGGCTGGGCCATGTGCTACCAGAACCCGGCGAACGGCGCGCTCTCGAACCACTGGATCACGCTGCACGAGACGGGCAACGTCTCCGGCTTCGTGCCGGTGCTCGTGATGGACGTGTGGGAGCACGCCTTCATCCGCGACTACGCGCCGGCCGACCGCCCCAAATACATCGAGGCGTTCTTCTCCAACATCGACTGGGCCGCCTGCGAGGAGCGCCTCAAAATCGACACGGTCTCGCGCCCCGCCGCCGCTTAGGCGCTGCGAAGAAGGCCGGTGGGTCAGTTTGAAAATGCGGGCCGCACGAACGTCGGCTTAGAAACTCAAACTGGCCCACCGTGCAAAAAAGTCAGCGGCCCAGCGGCCCCTCTGCCGGGGCGGTTTTCGGCGCGTCTGCCCCCGCCTTGTGACGTTTCGGCGGCAAACAGCCTCGTTAATAAGCCGATAAGCAGAGCGTCCCTCGCGGCACGCCTTTATCCCGGCGGCCGGAAGCCGTAGCTGACGACGCGCGAGATTCTCCACTCGCCGCCCTCCTTCCGCCAGAGCATGACGAATTTACCGATCCCGTCGAGCTTCTCCTTCCGGCCTTTCTGCGTCAGGTAGAACCTGTGCTCGCCCGTCTGCACGGCCCCGTAATTATTGATCGGGTGCACTTCGAGGCTGCCTTTAACCAACTCCCGACGCACCCTGTTGCTGTTCTCCCCGCACAGGTTGGCCCGCATGGCGTCGAGCGAGCGCTTCCGGGTTAAAGCCAGACCGCCCTTCTCGTGGTAGAACTCAAGGTCTTCGGTGAAGAACGTCCCGACCTTGTCGATGTCACACGCGTTGTAGGCGTCGAACAGGGCGGCGTCCAGCGACGCGATCCGTTCGTACAACTCCTTAGCGCCCGGCGCATCGGTTTTAGTTTGAGCGTTCACCCGACCCGCCGGCAGCAGGGCGATGAGCAGAATCGCCAGCGGCCCCGCCGGGAAGACGGCCGGCACGACGGCGGCGAGGCTACGGGTTAGCTTCCTCATTGATCTTCAGCCTCCGTTTCTGCAAATCAAAGGATAAGGACTGTATAGACGTTCGCGGCGGGTCGGGTGTTATCGGCGAACGGGGCGAGCGCCGATTGTTGATACTACGGTTACCCGCCCCGACTATTTGGCCTTCCTCAACTCGGCGAGGGCCACTTCGAGCACGGTGTCGCGGCCCGCGCGCAGGTCGGCCACGGTTCTGTGCGCGGCGACGTGCGGCCGCACGCCGACGCCGACGAACTCTTTGCCGTCCGGGTAGGTGTCCCGCTTCGTGCAGACGCGGGCCGAGCCGCCGCCGGGGAGGTCGAAGAAGAGCGGCTGCCCGGTGCTGCCGCCCGTCGGCTCGCCGATGATCTTGCCGCGCTTCATGAAGTCGAAGGCGACGACGAAGTCTTCGGCGGCCGAGAAAGTCCGCGGGCCGGTCAGCAGGGCGACCGGCTTGGAGTAGAGCCGGTCGCCCTTCGGACGCCACTCGCCGGGCGGCGCGACGTGCCAGCCCTCGGGCCGCCCCCACGCGCGGAAAGAGGGTCGGTAGTCGCGCGTCTTCCAGCGGGACGTTTTGAAAGGCTTGTCCGTCAGGTAGGAGAGGATGCTGTAGCCGACGTTGTTGGAGCCGCCGCCGTTGCCGCGGATGTCGAGGATCAGCGCGTCGGTCTTCGCGATCTCCGGGTAAACCGCCTCGAACTCTTCCACGATCTTTTGATTCTCGAAGGATGACAACAGCACGTAGCCGATGTTGCCCGGGCGAACCTCAAACCGTAAGTAGCGGGGCTCTGTGGGCGGCGGGGCCGGCGGCGGGGAAGGTGTCTGCCTCGCCCTCTCCTCGCGCTCCTTGTACGTCATGCGCGGCAGAGGGGCAAGGCGTGTAGAACCGGCGAGAACAAAACGCCGCCTCACTCGGCCCGCAGCGCGACGAGCGGATCGACTTTCGTCGCCCGGCGCGCCGGCACGTAGCAGGCGATGAGCGCGACGCAACAGAGCAGCAGCGCGGGGAGCGCGAAGGTGGCGGGGTCGGTCGCCGAGACGCCGAAGAGCATCTGGCGCAGGAAGCGCGTCAGCGCGAGCGCGGCCACCAGCCCCGCGCCGACCCCCGCGAGCGCGAGCCAGAGGCCCTGCTTGAGGATCATCCCCGTGATGTCGCGCGGGCGCGCGCCGAGCGCGACGCGCACGCCGATCTCGTGCGTCCGCTGCCCCGTCGTGAAGCTGACGAGGCCGTAGATGCCGACGGCCGCCAGCAGCAGCGCGAGCGCCGCGAAGGAACTCAGCAGCAGCAGCGTGAAGCGGCGCTCGCCGAGCGACTTCGAGACGAGCTGGTTCATCGTCACGGCGCGCGAGAACGGGATGTCCTTGTTGACGGCCCAAATCTCCCGCTTCGCCGCTTGGAGGATCATCTGCGGGTCGCCCTGCGCCCGCACGACGAAGAGCATCGAGCCGCTCGCGTCCTGCGCGTGCGTCAGGAAGAACTCCGACCGCGGCCGGCTGTCGAGTCCGTCGTGGCGCACGTCGCCCACGACGCCGACGATCTCGAACGTCGTCCGCTCTTCGCCCTCGCCGAAGCTGATCCTCTGCCCGACCGGACTCCCGCCCGGCCAGTGGCGGCGGGCCATCGTCTCGTTAACGAGGACGACGGGCGTCGTGTCCTCGCGGTCGGCCGGCGAGAAGAGCCGTCCCTCGCGCAGCGGGATGTCCATCGCGCCGAAGTAGTCGGCCGTGGCGGTGATGGCGTAGGCGGAAGGCCCTTCGCCCGCGGGCGGCGCGGGCCGGCCTTCGACGTCGAAGGGCATGTTGCTGTCCATCTTGATGAAGGGGAGGCTTGAGACCGCGCCCGCCCCCTCGACGCCGGGCAGCGCGCGCAGCCGCGCCGTCGCCTCGTTAAAAAAGTTCCGGCGCTGCTCGGGCGTGCGGTACCTGCCCCAGACGTGGACTTCGAGCGCGGCGATGCGCCCCGCCGCGAAGCCCGGATCGACGCGCAGCAGTTCGACGAAACTGCGCACGAGCAGCCCCGCGCCGACGAGGAGCACGAGGGCCGTCGCGATCTCGGCGACGACCAAGGCGTGGCGCACGCGCTGGCCCGGCCCGCCGCCCGCCGCGGTGCGCTGCGACTCCTTGAGCGCGCCGGCCAGATCGGGCTTCGAGAACTGAAGCGAGGGGAGCAGGCCGAAGAGGACGGCCGTCAGCGCGGTCGCGCCGGCGGCGAACGAGGCGACGCGCCAGTCGAGGCCGAGGCGTCCGACGCCGAGCAGCCCTTCGGGCGTGAAGGCGAGGATGAGATCGAGGAGCCAGCGCGAGAGCAGCACGCCGCAGGCCCCGCCCGCGAGCGCGAGCACGAAGCTCTCCGTGAGCAACTGCCTGACGAGGCGCGAGCGCGCGGCCCCCAAGGCGCTGCGGACGGCGAACTCGCGCCGCCGCTCCATGCCGCGCGCCAGCAGCAGGTTCGCCACGTTCGCGCAGGCGACGAGCAGGACGAGACCGACCGCCGCGAGCAGCACGAGCAGGGCCGGGCGGATGTGGCCGGTCAGTTGTTCGCCGAGCGGGACGACCGTGGCCCTGATCGCGCCGTTGGTCTGCGGGTGCTCGCGCGCCAGTTGCGCGGCGATGGAGTCCATCTCGGCGCGCGCCTGCTCGACCGTCACGCCGGGGCGGAGCCGGCCGACCACCTGCCAGTAGCTTGAGCCGCGATCCCGTCTCTCGCGCTCGGTGACGGCGCGCGCCGCCCACAGCTCCCGGCCCGCGGGGAAGTCGAACTCCGGCGGCATCACGCCGACGACCGTGTGGGGCCGGCCGTTGAGCAGGAGCGGGCGGCCGACCAGTCCCGCGTCGCCGCCGAAGCGGCGCTGCCACAGGCCGTAACTGAGGACGACGGCCGGGGGCGCGCCGGGCCTGTGATCTTCGGGGAGGAACGTGCGGCCGTGCAGGGCGGCCGTTCCCATGACGCCGAAGAAGCCTTCGCTCGCGAGCCAAGACCGGAACGCCTCCGGCTCGCCCTGCCCCGTCAGGTTGTGGCCGTAAGGCTCGACGGCGGCCATCTCCTCGAAAGACTGAGCGCGCTCGCGCCAGTCCGCGAAGTTGGCGGGCGAGGCGTCGTCCCCGTCCTTGCCGGCCTTCAGATCGTTCTGCCAGATGGTCATCACGCGTCCCGCGTCGCCGTACGGCAGCGGCCTGAGTAGCGTGCCGTTGACGACCGAGAAGATCGCCGTGTTCGCGCCGACGCCGAGCGCGAGCGTTAAGACGGTCACGAACGTGAAGACCGGGCTCTTCCACATCGCCCGCACCCCGTAGCGCAAGTCCTGCCAGAGGTCTTCGAGCGGGCGCACGCCGCGCGCGTCGCGGCACTCCTCCCGCACCCGCTCCGCCCCGCCGAAGCCGACGAGCGCCG
>DATCVD010000168.1:0-2905 GCA_036567125.1 Pyrinomonadaceae bacterium
GCACCCGCTGCGCGCCGTGCGCGCCGGCACGGCCAGAGGCGCGCTCGTCGGCGGCAACCTCTCGCTCGTCTGCGCGACGCTCGGCACGCCCTACGAGATCGACACGCGCGGCCGCATCCTCTTCCTCGAAGACGTGGGCGAGCAGCCCTACGAGATCGACCGGATGCTGACGCAACTGCGCCTCGCGGGCAAGTTGGACGCCGCGGCCGGCGTCGTCTGGGGCGAGTGCGACGACTGCGGGCCGCGCCAGTTCGAGCCGGCCGCCGTCTCGCCCTTCACGCTCGGCGAGGTGGTCGACAACCTGCTCGGCGCGCTCAAAGTCCCCGTCCTTTCCGGGCTAACCATCGGCCACACCGACGATCAACTGACGCTCCCGCTCGGCGTCACCGCCACGCTCGACGCCGCGGCCGGCACGCTCGAAATCACCGAGCCGGCCGTCGTCTGACGCCGCCGGCCGCCGCCCGATCCGCCGGAGAACTTGGCCGCGCCGGTTTTCGTTTCGTCAGTTATCACGGCCCCGGCGTCTTGACCCGCGGCGCGCGGGGTGGCTACAGTGCCGACGTTCTCGCTTCCGTCCCCGAACCATGAGAGTAAAAACCTTCTCCCTGCTCGCGTCGCTCCTCCTCGCGCTCGTCGCCGCATCTTCCGCCTGCAACAGTCAGGGCGGCGGCGGCGGAAGCTCGACTAAGAAGTCGCTGCTCGTCTACACGCCGCACGGGCAAGATTTGCTGCGCGACTTCGTCGCCCGCTACCAGCAGGCTCACCCGGAAGTAGAAGTCCAGTTCCAGGACATGGGATCGCAGCAGGTCTTGGAGCGGCTGCGGCTCGAACGGCACCGCCCGCAGGCCGACCTCTGGTGGGGCGCGGCGCACACCACCTTCCAGACCGCGGCCGACGAGGGGCTGCTGGCAGCCTACCGCCCGACGTGGGCCGATAAGATTCTCGCCGAAGAGCGCGACGCGCGGGATCGCTGGTACGCCACCTACCGCACGCCCGAAGTCATCGTCTACAACAGCGAGGCGGTCGCGCGCGAGGAAGCGCCGAAGGATTGGGACGACGTGCTCGATCCGAAGTGGCGCGACAAAATCCTGATCCGCAACCCGAACCCCTCGGACACGATGCGCGCCATCTTCGGCGCGATGATCTTCCGCTCCTACAAGCAGACCAACTCGGCCGAGCAGGGCTACGACTGGCTGCGCCGGCTCGACGCCAACGTCAAAGAGTACACGGCCGACGGCACGCTCCTGATGCAGAAGCTCGCGCGCCGCGAGGGCGTCGTCACGCTCTGGAACATGCCCGACGCCGAGCTGTACCGCCAGCAGCGCAAGTTCCCCGTCGCCTACCACGTCCCCGCGAGCGGCACGCCCGTCGTCACCGACGGCATCGCCGTAGTCGCCGGCGCGCCGAACGCCGAGGAGGCCCGCCGCTTCTACGAGTTCGTCACCTCGCCCGAAGCCCTCGTCCACGCGGCCAAGACCTACTACCGCATCCCCGCGCGCGCCGACATCGACCCGGCGCAACTGCCCGCGTGGATGAACGAGCCGTTCACGCGGATGCAGCTCGACTGGGACTTGCTGCGCCGCGAGGGCGGCAACTGGCTGCGCCACTGGGACGCCGAGATCAAGGGCCGCAGTAAAAAGTAGTCGCGCCCGTCAACCGCAAAGTGTTCGCGCCCGTCGCCCGGATGCCTTTCCTCTCTCTCAACAACCTGTCGAAAACTTTCGGCGCGACGCGCGCGGTCGAAGGGGTCTCGCTCGCGGTCGAGGCCGGCGAGTTCTTCGGCCTGCTGGGGCCTTCGGGCTGCGGCAAGACGACGACTCTCAGGCTCGTCGCCGGTCTGGAGGAGGCGGACGCCGGCCGCATCGAGTTCGACGGCCGCGACATCACGCGCGTCCCCGCCGAGCGGCGCGGCTTCGGGATGGTCTTCCAGAGCTACGCGCTCTTCCCGCACCTCAACGTCGCGGAGAACGTCGCCTTCGGCCTGCGCGTCCGGCGTCTGCCGAAGGCCGACGTGGCGCGCAAGGTCGCGGCCGCGCTCGAACTCGTGCAGCTCGCGGGCTACGAGCGACGCCGCATCGAGGAATTGTCCGGCGGCCAGCAGCAGCGCGTCGCCATCGCGCGCGCCGTCGCCATCGAGCCGAAGCTGCTGCTGTTCGACGAGCCGCTGTCGAACCTGGACGCCGCCCTGCGCGGCCGCACGCGCGCCGAGCTGCGTGACCTAGTCAGGCGACTTAACCTCACGGCCGTTTACGTGACGCACGATCAGGAAGAGGCTTTCGCCGTCTGCGACCGCATCTGCGTGATGGGCGCGGGGCGCGTGCTGCAAACCGGCACGCCGCGCGAGTTGTACGAGCGGCCCGCCGCGGTTGAGGTCGCGCGCTTCCTCGGCCAGAACAACCTGCTGCGCGCCGCGCGGCTGACTTCCAACCGCGAACGGGTCGCGCGCTTCAAGACACTCGACGGCGGCCACGTCCTGAGCGTCGAGGTCGAAGCCTCATCGCTCCCGCCGATTGACGAGACCTGCGTCCTCGCCGTCCGCCCCGAACACCTGCGACTGTCGAAGGCGACCGACGGCGCGGGCTTGGGCGACGGCGAGAACGTCCTGCGCGCGGTCGTCAAACAGGTCAGCTTCACGGGCGCGACGACGAACGTGATGCTCGACGCCGCGGGCCTCCCGCTCGAAGCCCTCGTGCTCCGGCGCGAACAGTTCGCGCCAGGCGAGGAGTGCGCCGTCGAACTCCCGCGCTCGCAGCTCAAACTGATCGGGCCGGCCTGAGTCGGCCGCGGGTGACGAATGGCTGACGAAGTGAACCCGACCGAAGCGGCCGCGCGGCCGCGCCGTTGGCGGCGCGGCGGGCGGCCGTCGCTCGCGCTGGCCGCGGTCGTCGCGGCCGTGCTGCTCTAC
>DATCVD010000169.1:0-5175 GCA_036567125.1 Pyrinomonadaceae bacterium
GGGTTGCGCGGCGACTGCGCGGAAGACGTGGGCGCGGCGGGAAAGGGCAGGGATGCGGCGAGCGCGGCGAGCGCGGCGACAGCCAAGCGCGTCGCGGCGGTGCGTCGTGATCGTGCGGGCCTCATCTCGTCTCGGCTTTCACGGTCTGACGCCGCTCAGGCGGCGTGCCGGTGCTTGAGCGACTCGGTCAGGAAGTTCTCGAAGATGACGCGGCCGTCGCGCGAGTCGTTCGGGTGTTCCCAGCGCGTGGCCTGCCGGCGATCCCAGTCCTCGAAAGACTTTTCGAGGTGGAACTGGACGGTGTAGATGAGCTGGCCCGACGTGCGCCTGACCATCATCTGGTTGCGGCAGAAGTAGGCGGTGGCGAGCAGGGCGAAGCCTTCGGGCACGCGGTCGAGTTGCAGCCCGTGGTTCTGCCAGACGCGCAGGATGCCGGCCTCGACCGTGTACTCCTGCCACGTGCCCGACTCGCGCTCGTTGATCCCGGTGAAGATCGGATCCTCGCGATCCACGATGCGGACGAAGCGGTACTGGTACTCGAAGGGGCGGCCGTCGCGGTGCTCGTGCTGCTCCTTGTTGTCGAGCGTGAAGACGCGCGCGCCGAACGAGAGGCCGACGAGCTGGTGGCCGCCGCAGATGCCCAAGACCGGCGTCTTCGTCTCGCGGATGAACCGGCCGAAGCGCTCGATCAGTTCCGGGTTGTAGTAGTCGAAATCGGAGAGCGTGCCGGAGAGGACGATGGCGTCGGGCCGGTACTCCGCGGCCGCCTCCGCGATCTCGGAGAAGTGGACGACGCGCGTCTCTGGCTCGCGCACCAGCCGCTCGACGTTGGCGCGGATGTTCGAGACGGCCATCGGCGCGATGTGCCGCTCGCGCTTGAGCCGGCTCTCGGCGCGGCGGCCCCAGTCCTTACGGGCCGCGTCGGAGAGGTCGCCGTCGTGGCGCAGCAGGTCGTCCACGATCAGGACGCGGATCGTCGCGATCCGTTTCTCGATCGGCTCGTAGCGGCAGAAGGGGCGCTGGTTGAAGGGGAAGGGCAGCGGGTCGGCCTGATCCATCGGCCGCAGCGCGGTCGTGTCTTGCGGCTCGGTCGAGAGCCTCGCGGTTTCCTGTGTCTCCATCCGAATGTATGCGCCCTCTGTCGTTAAAGCGGACTGTGAAAACTCACGCGCCGCGCCGGCGCTGCCTCGTGTTCTGGTTGAAGGCCGGCACCGCCGCCCCCGCGCCCTCGGCGGCGATCTCGGCGCGCGCCGCCTCCACTATAAACTTTTTGAGCCGCGTGCGGAAAGCCTGTGCGCGCCGCGCCGCCACGTGGTCGGCGAGCAGCACCGTCCGCTGCCACGCGCGCTCAAGCTCGTCGGCGAGCCGCGAAATCTTCGTGATGTCGTAGGGGACGGCGACCTCCGGGCAGCCGGCCCGCGCGAAGACCGCGAGGTAGCGCGCCGTCGCCAAGTCGGGGCACGAGACGCGCCGCCGCCCGACCCTCAACTCGACGCCGAGCAGCGTGTGCTGCACCTCGACGTCCGACGCGCCCTTAGACACGGCCGGCAGCTGGAAGGAGCGCGTCCGCAGCGTCCGCACGCGCTCCCGGTAGAGGGCCGGCAGCCACTCGCCGCCCAGTTCGGACTTCACCTCTGCGGCGAGATCGCTGAGCGTCGGCGCGCGTCGCCCGCGCGCCGCGCCGCCCGCGCCGTCGCGCGCCACAGTTTTCGCCGCGGCTCCCATAAGATGCACCGGGCCGCGCCGGAAAATCGTGAGTTACGGTTGAGAAATCTTCACGACGGCGGCGGCGGCCCGCGCGCTCACTTTAGTTGACTGACGACGGGTTGCGCAACGCGGAGGGCGTCGATCAGGCGGCCGGGGAAGATGCCGAGGTAGAGGACGCCGGCCGCCGTCAGGAGCAGCGCGAGCGCGATGCTCACGGGCACGCGCGGCGCGGCCCACTCGGTCAGCCGCTCGCGGAAGAACATCACGACGACGAGCCGCAGGTAGTAGTAGGCGGAGACGGCCGTGTTGAGGACGGCGACGACGACGAGCGCCGTGAAAATCCAGTTGCCGGGGGCCTCGCCGACGCGGTCGAGCGCGGCGCGGAAGACGACGACCTTCCCCATGAAGCCGGCCGTCAGCGGGACGCCGAGCAGGCTCAGGAGGAAAAGCGTCAGCGCGGCCGAGAGCGCGGGCGCGGTGAACCCGATGCCGTGGTAGTCCTCGATCTCCGTGCGGCGGTCGCCGCTGCGCGCGATCAGGGTGACGACGGCGAACGCGCCCAGATTCATCACGGCGTAGGCGAGCAGGTAGAAGACGACCGCGGCGACGGCCTCCTGCTGCGCGCCCCGCTCGGTCGCCGCGCCCGCGGCGACGAAGCCGACGAGCGCGTAGCCGGCGTGCGCGATTGACGAGTAGGCCAGCATCCGCTTGACGTTCGACTGCACGAGCGCGGCGAAGTTGCCGACGACCATCGTCAGGACGGCGATGACGGCGAGGGTTCTCAGCCACGCCGAGTGCAGCTCCATCGCGGCGGGCACGGCGGCGACGAACGGGAACGCGATCAGGAAGACGCGCATGAAGCCGGCGAACCCCGCGGCCTTCGGCCCGGCGGCCATGAACGCGGTGACGGGCGTGGGCGCGCCCTCGTACACGTCGGGCGTCCAGACGTGGAAGGGCGCGGTCGCGATCTTGAAGCCGAAGCCGACGAGCATCAGCGCCGCGCCCGCGAAGACGAGCGCCGGGTACGGCCCCTGCCCGACGCGCAGCGCGATCTCGCGCAGGTTGGTCGTGCCGGCCGCGCCGTCCATCGTCACCGTCCCGCCGTACACGAGCGCGATGCCGTACAGGAGGAAGGCCGAGGAGAACGAGCCGAGGATAAAGTACTTCATCGACGACTCGTTCGAGCGCAGGTCGGTGCGGCGGAAGCCGGCCATCACGTAGGTGGCGATGGAGAGCAGTTCGAGGCCGAGGAAGATGACGACGAGGTCGCCGCCCGAGGCCATCAGCATCATGCCGGCCGTCGCGAACAGCAGCAGCGAGTGGAACTCCCCGGCGGGCAGCCGCTCCCACTCGACCCAGATCATCGAGAGCAGGACGGTGAGCGCGGAGACGACGACGAAGACGAGCGTGAACGAGAGCCGCATCCGGTCGAGCACGATCATCCCGTTGAACGCCTCGCCCGTGCCGTCGTCCCAGAGCATCAGGCACGAGACGGCCGCGGCCCCGAGCGCGGCGAGCGAGACGCCGCCGGTCAGCCAGCGCGACTCGCGGCCGCGCTTCTGGAAGGCGTCCAACAGCATCACCACGACGCCCGCGACCGTGACGATCAGCTCGGGCATGATGAGCGAGAAGTTAACGTCCGGCTGCTGGAGCGTCTGCATTGCCAAACAGGAGATCATCGGTTCAACTCGACGGGCCGTGAATCGTGAATCGTAAGTCGTGAACGGGCGGGGCCGCGACGGCGTCCTTCGTCCGGGCCGATCACTCGCCCGCGCCGCGCGGCCGGAGCTGCGCCTGACCGCCGGCCTCGCCCGCGACGACGCGCTCGCGCACCAGCCGGACGCTGCGCTCCGAGCGCGAGAGGAACGGCCGCGGGTGGACGCCCATGTAGAGCATCAGCAGCAGCAGCGGCGCGAGCAGCCCCAACTCGCGCCAGCTCAGATCGCTCAGCCGCGCGTTCTCGCGGTTGCGGACGCGCCCGAACAGCACGCGCTGCAACATCCAGAGCATGTAGACGGCCGCCCAGACGACGCCCGTCGCCGCGAGCATCGTCATCACGCGCGGGTTCATCCAGCCGGCGTACCGGAAGTCGGAAGTCCACATGCCGAGCATGATCAGGAACTCGCCGACGAAGCCGTTCAAGAGCGGCAGCCCGACCGACGAGAGCGACGCGATGACGAAGACGGTCGCGAACCACGGCATCGGCTTCGACAGCCCGCCGAAGTCGGAGATCTGTCGCGTGTGCCGCCGCTCGTAGATCATGCCGACGATGAGGAAGAGCGCCCCCGTCGAGACGCCGTGGTTCAGCATCTGGTAGAGCGCGCCCTGCATCCCCGCCTCGGTGAACGAGAAGAGGCCGAGCATCACGAAGCCCATGTGGCTGACGGACGAGTAGGCCACGAGGCGCTTCACGTCCGGCTGCACCATGGCGACGAGCGCGCCGTAGATGATGCCGACGACGGCGAGCAGCACGAAGAACCACGCGAAGCGGCGCGAGGCGTCGGGGAAGAGCGCGAAGTTGAAGCGCATCAGCCCGTACGTCCCCATCTTGAGCAGGACGCCGGCGAGGATGACGGAGCCGGCCGTCGGCGCTTCCGTGTGCGCGTCCGGCAGCCACGTGTGGACGGGCCAGACCGGGACCTTGATGCAGAAGGCGACGGCGAACGCGGCGAAGAGCCAGAACTCGGCGACCGGGCCGTAGGGCAGCGCGCCGCCGGAGGTCATCGCCCGCAGGATCGTCGGGTAGTCGAACGTGTCGAAGTAGGCCCAGAGCGCGACGATGCCGGCGAGCATCAGGAGCGAGCCGACCGCCGTGTAGATGAAGAACTTGACGGAGGCGTAAACGCGCCGCTCGCCGCCCCAGACGCCGATCAGGAAGAACATCGGCACGAGCGACGCCTCGAAGAAGAGGTAGAAGACGAGCAGGTCGAGCGAGACGAAGACGCCGATCATCGCGCCTTCGAGCAGGAGCAGGAAGGCGTAGAAGGCCGCCGGCCGTTTCTCGACCGCGCGCCAGCTGGACAAGACGGCGATGGGCACGAGCAGGGTCGTCAGCAGGACGAGCCAGAGGCTCACGCCGTCAACGCCCAAGTGGTAGCGCGCGCCGATGGCCCCGATCCAGTTCACGTCCTGCTCGAAGCGGAACGCGGCCGAGGCCGAGTCGCCCCGCAGCAGCAGCAGCGAGAGCAGGAACGTGGCGAGCGAGACGCCGAGCGCGATCCAGCGGTAGTGCGACTCGCGCCGGTAGGGCGCGAGCGCGTGGCCGGCGGCGGCGAGCGCGCCGACGGCGGGCAGCAGGATCAGGATGGTGAGCAGGTAACGCTCCATAAAAATTTCCCTAGCGGGCGAAGGCCGCGAGGCCGAACTGGATGATGAAGTAGGCGATGACGAACAGCGCGCCGAGCAGGATGATGGCCGCGTAGCTGCGGACGAAGCCGTGCTGCACGCGGCGCACGACGCCGCCCAGCC
>DATCVD010000170.1:0-2083 GCA_036567125.1 Pyrinomonadaceae bacterium
CCGCGCGGCCGCCGCGCTCGCCGCGCTCGCGGTCGCCGCCGGCGTCGCTTACAACTCGTGGCGCGGCGCGTCGGGTCAGTCCGATCTCGCCGTCGGCTCGAAGGACTTCACCGAGTCGATCATCCTCGCCGAGATGCTGGCGCAGTCGCTCGAAGCGCGCGGCCTGCGGGTCGAGCGCCGGTACGAGCTGGGCGGCAACCTCTGCCACGACTCGCTCCTCGCCGCCCGCATCGACGCCTACCCCGAATACACCGGCACCTCGTTCACCGCCATCCTCAAGCACCGGCCCGTCTCCGACCCGCGCGCCGTGTACGAGCAGGTGCGGCGCGAGTACGCGGAGAAGTTCGCGGTCGAGGTCGGCGCTCCCCTCGGCTTCAGCAACGACTTCGCCGTCCTCGTGCGCGGCGACGACGCGCGGCGGCTCGGCCTGCGGACGATCTCCGACGCCGCCCCGCACGCCCCCCGGTGGCGCGCCGGCTTCGGCCAAGACTTCATGTCGCGCGAGGACGGCTACCGCGGCCTCGCGCGCGCCTACGATCTCCGCTTCACCGAACGGCCGCGCGAGATGGACTTGTCGCTCAGCTACCGCGCGCTCGCGGACAAACAGGTTGACGTGATCGCCGGCAACTCGACCGACGGGATGATCGCCGCCCTCGGCCTCGCGCAACTCGAAGACGACCGCCGCTACTTCCCGCCCTACGAAGCCGTCATGCTCTTCCGCCGCGACGCGCTCGCGCGCCACCCCGCCGCGCGCGACGCGCTCCGGCAACTCGCCGGCCGCGTCACCACGGACGAGATGCGCCGGCTCAACTACGAGGTCGACGGCCGCAAGCGCGCCGCCGCCGACGTGGTGCGCGAGTGGCGGCGCGCGAAGGGCTTTCAGTAAGACACCCCCGGCCCCGCGCGCGGCGCGCCCGCGTCCCGTCAGAGTTTCGCGGCCGCGGCCGCCCCGAAGAGGGCGAACAATAAATGTTGACAGCGGGCAGCGCCGGCCTTACATTGGCGCTCGTTCGAGACGGCACGCACCATCTTCAGTCTTTCGGCGCTAAGGCGCACCCGGCCGCCGCACGGTCGCAAAGCTCCCGTCACTTTCCGCAAACCCCGAACGGCGGGAACCTCGCCCGCCCTGTCCGCGGGCCTTCCCGCGAAACGTTTCGCCCTAAAACTCCATACCAAGCGGGGGCGCTCCACCTGCGCCCCCGCCCCGATCCGTAAGCAGCACGGCGGTGCCGACTGATCGCCCGGCCTTAAGAGCCGACCCCCAGAGGAGAGAACCAGTGATCATCATCGACAGGAACGAGCGCTTCTTCGGCGGCGACGAAGGCGAGACGATGACCGTCATCGTCAAATCGCAGAACACAGTCCACGGCGTCACGTTTAATCTCGACGGCAAGTCGGGCGTTATGCCTTCGACCGGGCCGCAGAGCAGCTCCCTGACGTTCAAGCTCAAGAAGGCCGCCAACGATCCGAGTGATCTGCTGGTGCTGTTCCACTTCGTCAACGGGGCCGGCGGGGGCCTCTACAAAGTCCTCATCACCGGGAGCAAGGGCGGGCAGCCGTTCGGCGAGGTGGTTCGCCAGCTCGGTAACGACAAGGTGGCGAGCGCCGGCTACACGTTCGACGTGCTCTGAGGCCGGGGGTCGGCGGGAGGATGATATGAGGCGAGAGAGAAAACGTCTGCCGCTGCTCTTAGCCCTCGCGCTGTTGCTGTGCGGGCCGGCGGCGAGCGGGCAGCAGCCGGGCGAGCAGCTGGACGCCGAGGTCGCGCGGGTCAGGCAGGAGATTCAGGAGTTGGAGCGGGCCTCCGTCCCGGCGGGTCGCGCGGCCCGTCACCGCGGCATCGTCGAGGACAAGCGCATCCGCCTGCACGGCCTGCTACAGCAGCAGCGCGACCAACTGAGCGCCTACCGCGACCTGCTCGTCCGCAACCGCGCCGCCGACACGGACGTGCGTGAGGTCGAGGGGGAAATTCAGGCGAAGGCGTCCGAGATGGAGGAGGTCAAAGGCGCGCTGCGCGCGAGCATGTCGGGCGCGGCCTCGCCCGCCCGGCCGCAGCCGGGTCAGACCCCGGCGCAGCCACAGC
>DATCVD010000171.1:0-11240 GCA_036567125.1 Pyrinomonadaceae bacterium
GGCCGCGCCCCTGCCGGGGCCGACGTTTGCGCCCGCCCCGGCTCAGCCGTCACGCCGCGTGAGGCTGGCGGCGACGGCCACTAATTCCTCCAACTCGACCGGCTTCGGGACGTGCATCTGATAGCCGGCCCTGAGCGCTCGCATCCGATCCTCGACCCGCGCGTAGGCCGTCAGCGCGATGGCCGGCACGCGGCCGCCGGCTTCGGCCGGTAACTCGCGCACGTGCCGGATCAGCTCGTACCCGTCCTCGCCCGGCATCCCGATGTCGCTGATGAGCACGTCGGGCGGCTCCGCGGTCATCGCTACGAGCGCCTCGCCCGCCGACGCCGCCGTCGTCACCTCGGCCCCGCACTGTTCGAGTCCGACCCTCAGCAGTTCGCGCGTGTCCGGTTCGTCGTCCACGACGAGCACCCGCAGCCCGTCGAGCCGGCCGGGGCAATCGTCGGCGGCCGGGGCGTCTCCCGACGCCGGCCGCTCGCGCCCCGCCGCGCTTACGCCCGCGTCCGCGCGGGCCGGGGCGGCCGGCAGCACCACCGTGAAAGTCGTACCTCGCCCCAAGCCCGCGCTCTCGGCGCGGACTGTCCCGCCGTGGAGTTCGACGAGGTGACGCACTATCGCCAGCCCCAGCCCCAGCCCGCCGTGCTGGCGCGTGATCCGCTGATCCGCCTGACGGAAGCGGTCGAAGACGTGCGGCAAAAACTCCGGCTCGATGCCGACCCCGTCGTCGCCGACGGACATTTCGACGTGCGAGCCAGTGCGCCCGAGCCTCACCTCCACGCGCCCGCCGCGCGGCGTGAACTTGACGGCGTTCGAGAGCAGGTTCCAGACCACCTGTTGCAGCCTGACGGGGTCGCCGGAGACGGGGCCGGCCCGCGGATCGAGCGCCACCCGCAGCCCGATCCCTTTGGCCCCGCTCGCCGGCCGCACCGCGTCGGCGGCGGCCTCGATGACGGGGGCGAGGTCGACCGGCCGGACGTCAAGGCGGAGCTTGCCGGTGATGATGCGGGAGACGTCCATCAGGTCTTCGACGAGCCGCGCCTGCGCGCGGGCGTTGCGCTCGATGGTCTCCAGCGCCTTCGCCGTGGCCTGCTCGTCGAAGGCGCTGGTGCGCAGCATCGCTGACCACCCGACGATGGCGGTGAGCGGCGTCCGCAGCTCGTGCGAGAGCGTGGCGAGGAACTCGTCCTTCAGCCGGCTCGCCTCTTCGGCCGCGGCCCGCGCCTTCTGCTCGCTGGCGAGCAGCCGCTCCCGATCTTCCTCCGCCCGCTTGCGCCCCGTCACGTCGCGCGCGATCCAGAAGACCGCCTGCTCCGTCATCGGGGAGACGCTCGCTTCGAACCAGACCACCTCAGTCCCGATGTCGAGTTCATATTCGACCGTGTGCGTCCGGCGCGTCGCCAGCGCCCGGCGGACGTGGCCCAGAAAGAGGTCGGCCGTCTCGGGCGGCAACACCTCGTGCAACGTCCTGCCGATCAGCTCCGCGGGAGGCTTGTAGAGGAGCCGCGGGTTGGTCGGCGCGATCTCCAAGTAGCGGCCGTCGCCGCCGAGCACGAAGACGACGTCGGTCATCGCCGCGAAGATCGCGCGCAGCCGCGCCTCGGACGACCTGAGCGCCTCCTCGGCCCGCATCCGCTCTGTGACGTCGACGGCCACGCCGCCCACCATCACCCGCCCGCCGTCGGGGTCGACGATCGGGAATTTACTGACGACGGAGTAGTGCGGCCCGTCCGGTTGCTCCAGCACCTCGACGGTCGTCAGGCCCGCCCCGCCCTGAAGCGCCCGCCGGTCGTTCTCGCGGAACTGCGCCGCCGTCTCCGGCGGGAAGATTTCCTCGTCAGTCCTGCCGTAAAGCTCCCGGCGCTCGACGCCGAAGGCACGGGCCGCGGCTTCGTTGGCGTAGACGTAGCGCCCCCCGGTGTCCTTGATCCACGCCAAGCCCGGCAGGTTCTCCATGAACATCGTGAAGCGGTGCTCGGTCGCCTGTAGTTCGGCCGCGGCCCGTTTGATCTCGGTGACGTCGCGGGTGAAGCAGCGCGTGTGGACGAACTCGCCGCCCCGCCTGCGCACGTTGGAGCTGATCAGGACGTGCCTGAGCGAGCCGTCCTTGCGGCGCAGGCGCGCCTCGTAGTTGTGCAGCGTCTCGTCCCGCGTGAGCCGCGCGAGGACGTCCTCGATCACCTCTGGGTCGGCGTGGAACTCGGCGATGTGGCGGCCGACGTACTCCTCGCGCGGGTAGCCGAGCAGATCGAGTTCCGCCTGATTGGCCCACAGGATCGTCCCGTCGGCCGCGACCCAGTGCAGGCCGACGGCCGAGTTCTCGATGAAGTCGGTGAGTTCCTCCTCCCGCTGGCGCAGCTTTTCCTCGGCGCGCCTCCGGTCGGAGATGTCGCGCGCGATCTTCGCGGCCCCGATGATCCGGCCGTCCGGCCCTTTGATCGGTGAGACCGCCAGCGAGACGTCCACGCGCGAGCCGTCCTTGCGCACGCGCACCGTCTCGTAGTGGGAGATGCGCTCGCCGCTCCTGAGCCGCGCGAGGATGGCGGGTTCTTCGTCGGGCCGGTCGGCGGGGATCAGGATACTCACCGGCCGCCCGACGGCCTCACGGGCCGTGTAGCCGAAGATGCGCTCGGCCCCGCGGTTCCAGCTCGTGATGCGGCCGTCGAGCGTCTTGGTGATGATGGCGTCGTCCGCGGACTCGACGAGGGCGGCGAGCCAGTAAGGGGCCAACTCGCCGCTCGGCAGCTCGGCCGGCGAATCCGCGGCGAGTTTGTTACCGGGCGACTCTGCTGGCGGCGGCCCGCTGGGCATAGGCACACGTATCGGGTGTCTGGCGGACGGAAGTGGCGGCGAGGGAAGTTCGGGGGAGACGGCGGATTATACCGAGTCCGCCCCGATTTTACGACATTACAGGGACGGGCGTCGGCATCGGCCGGCGTCTCGACAAGTCACTTGCGCTCCCCGCGAAGGAGCTGCGGGCGTCCCGTCTCGGCGCGGCGGCGATCCTCTTTATAAGCCAGCCTCCCTCGCCTTCGCAATCCCTTCACATTAATTGACGCCGCGCTCTGACGGCCGAGGCCCACGCGCGCCGCCCGCCATGTTTCATGGTGAGACATAACCCGGCCCGCGAGTTACACCGTGAAACATCCGCCTCCGCCGACGCCGGCACGAATGCCCGCCCGGTTTGTATTTTCGTTGCGAGACGATTGTTTTCTGACGAGGCACGCCGCTTGCCCTTGTGCGGGTGCTGCATGTTTCCCGCTGGCTGCGCCCACGCTTTAAAGAGCGCAACAAACAGTTTCGCAGAATCTGACCCGGCAGCGCCCTGCCTGTCGCTCCGCCCGCCGCCGAAGGCTTCAGGGCGTCGGGCGGTAGGTGCACCGAGCGACCTCGCAATTCAGGTCTTACCTTCACCCTTCACGTCGGCCGGTCTGAACCGGCAGGTACAAAAATGTTCCGCCGGGCGCAAACGGCCCCGCCCGCCCCGGAGCAGTGCGCGCGAACGTGGATGGCAGAGCGCGCGGCCCGCGGCCGGTCGCGCCACTTGATCTCGATTTCATAAGTACGGAGCCAAAGGCGGCGTGGCAGGCTGTTAGTGCCTGCTTCCTCTTTCGAGCTAACACCGGGAGACACCCCTCCCATTCTCTACAGAAGAAAGAACATGAGAACAGAAAACATAATTCGGCATTGCCGCGCGGCCTTCGGCTTGGGCGCGGCCGTCGCGTGTCTGTTGCTGTTGACGGCGGCCGTCGGGCGGGCGCAGACCACCAGCACGATGACGCCGCAGCAGCAGCAGCAGTTGCTGTTGTCTGCCACGCCCACGCCGACGCCAACCCCGACGACCACGACCACGAGCACGCAGCAGCAGCAGACGATGTTGGCGGCTACGCCGACGCCGACGCCGACGCCGACGCCGGCCCCGGCCCCGAGCGAGCAGACCATGGTGGCGGAGCCGCTCATCATGCCGACGCCGGAGGAGCCGACCACCGGGGAGCCGCCGGCGGAGGAGCCGACGACGACGGGCGAGCCGACCACCACGGCGACGCCCGCGCCGACGACCGCCGTCTGCGAGCGCACGGTCAAGGCCGACGTGGTCGCGCTCGATCAGGTGATCACCTACAACCGGCTCGGCGCGGTCAACCCGGCCGGGCAGATCTACGCCCTGCGGCGCGACGTGAAGGCCGTCACCTCGACGTCCGCCCTCGGCCCCGGCAACGCGCAGCTCAAGGCCTACAAGCGGCCGCGCCCGCTCGTCCTGCGCATGAACGTCGGCGACTGCTTGCAGGTCACCTTCACGAACTGGCTCGACCCGGAGCGCCGCCACGAGGATCAGCCCGCGACGCGCACGGCCTCGATCCACCCCGTCGGGTTGCAGCTGGTCAACAGCATCGTGGACGACGGCTCGAACGTCGGCCAGAACCCGACCAGCGGCCTCGTCTCGCCCGGCGGCCGGATGACCTACACCTTCTACGCCGAGAAGGAAGGCAACCACCTGATCTACTCGAACGGCGCGACCGTCAGCGGCGAGGGCGACGGCGGCCAGATTTCGATGGGCCTCTTCGGCTCGATCAACGTCGAGCCGCGCGGCTCCGAGTGGTACCGCTCGCAGCTCACCGAGCGCGAGCTGGCGCAGGCGACGCAGAAGGCGGCCGACGGCGTCACGCCCCTCAAAGGGCAGGGCGGCCACCCGGTCGTCAACTACGACGCCAGCTACCAGACGGCCCTCAACGGCCGCACCAGCGGCACGCCGATCCTGAAGATCCTCGACGCCGGCAACAACATCATCCACTCCGACCTCAACGCGATCATCACCGGCCCCGGCCGCGGCCTGTTCCCCGCGGGCACGTACCGCCCCGTGGCGACCGCGGGCGACCCCGTCGGCACGACCGTCGAGACGACCGTGCGCCGCAAGCCCTTCCGCGAGTTCACCATCATCTACCACGACGAGCTGAAGGCCGTGCAGGCGTTCCCGCAGTTCGACGAGAAGAAGGCCGACGGCGTGACCGACAACCCGCTCGCGCACACGCTGCACAGCGTCCGCGACGCCTTCGGCATCAACTACGGCACGGGCGGCATCGGCTCCGAGATCATCGCCAACCGCCTCGGCGTCGGCCCGATGGCGAACTGCAACGACTGCCTCTACGAAGAGTTCTTCCTCTCGGCGTGGGCCGTCGGCGACCCGGCGCAGCTCGTCGATAAGCCGGCTAACACGCAGGTGGACGCCGACGGCAACAAGATCCCCGGCACGACGGGCGCGACGAAAGTCCTCTTCCCCGACGACCCGTCGAACGTCTACCACAGCTACCTCAACGACCCGGTCAAGATGCGCGTCGTCCACGCCGGCCCGAAAGAGCACCACATCCACCACCTGCACGCGCACCAGTGGACGAACACGCCCGACGACGACAACTCCAGCTACCTCGACTCGAAGGCCTTCGGCCCCGGCTACTCGTTCACGACCGAGATCGCGCACGGCGGCTCCGGCAACCGCAACAAGACGCCCGGCGACTCGATCTTCCACTGCCACTTCTACCCGCACTTCGCGCAGGGCATGTGGTCGATGTGGCGCGTCCACGACGCGTTCGAGGCCGGCACGGCGCTGACCTCGACCGGCATCCCGACCTCCACCTCGCGCCGCCTGCCCGACGGCGAGATCAGGGCGGGCACGCCGATCCCGGCCCTCGTCCCCGTCCCGACTCTGGCGATGGCCCCGATGCCTGACGCCACGTTTCAGGGCTACCCGTTCTACATCCCCGGCGTCGCCGGCCACCGCCCGCCGCACCCGCCGCTCGACACGGCGAAGCACACGGACGGCACCTACATGGACGGCGGCCTGCCGCGCCACGTCATCACCGCCGGCGAGGTCGCGCACCACAAGGAACACCTCCCGGCCTTCAGCTTCGAGAAGGCGCGGCTCGACTTCGACAAGTCGCTCGTGACGGCGGCGGCCACGGCCGTCCCCGAAGACGGCACCGCGGCCGAGAAGGCCGCGATGGCCTTCCACGCCCTCCGCACGCACGCCAGCTACACGCCCGAAGGCGCGGCGGCCAACTTCATCACCAACGGCCGCCCGGCCGCGGCCGGCGCTCCCTACGCCGACCCCTGCGTCTCCGACGCGGGCGTGGCCGCCGGCGTGGCGCGCACCTACAAGGGCGCGTACATCCAGCTCGATCTGAAACTCAACAAGGCTGGCTGGCACTTCCCGCAGTCGCGCATCGCCGTGCTCTGGGGCGACGTCGAGGCGACCAAGAACGGCACGCGCGCGCCCGAGCCGCTGTTCTTCCGCGCCAACACCAACGACTGCATCACCTACCACCACACGAACCTCGTCCCGCGCGTTTACGTGCAGGACGACTTCCAAGTGCGCACCCCGACCGACGTGATGGGCCAGCACATCCACTTGGTCAAGTTCGACGTGACCTCGTCCGACGGCTCGGGCAACGGCTTCAACTACGAGGACGGCACCTTCGCGCCCGAGGAAGTCATCGAGCGCATCCACGCCATCCGCAAGTACAACGGCTGCGCCGGCGCGGAGTCGGGCGACCCGCGCGACGGCACGTTCACCTGCCCCGTCCCCAAGGCGCACCCGTACTTCGGCACGAAGGGCGCGCAGACGACCGTCCAGCGCTGGTACGTCGACAAGACGATGAACAACGGCGGCTCCGACCGCACGCTGCGCACCGTCTTCACGCACGATCACTTCGGCCCCTCGACGCACCAGCAGGCCGGCCTCTACGCGGGCCTCGTCGTCGAGCCTTCCGGCTCGAAGTGGCGCGACCCCGTCACGGGCACCTACATGGGCGGCGCGGGCGTCACGCCGCGCTTCGACGGCGGCCCGACCTCTTGGGCGGCCGACATCATCCTCGGCACGAACGGCGCGTCGAGCTACCGCGAATTCCTCTTGGAGTTCTCCGACTTCCAGCTCGCCTACACGGCCGACAACAAGCCGGTCAACCCGCCCGCGAAGAACGAGGTGGGCCTGCCCTACCTCGTCCGGCCGGCGACCGTCTGCCCCGGCACGAGCCTCGCGCCGCCGTGCCCCGAGGCCATCTCGGCCGCCGACGTGGGCACGATGTCGGTCAACTACCGCAACGAGCCGATCCCCCTGCGCATCAAGAGCACGTCGGCCAACGCGCAGACCGCGGGCGAGGCGGGCGATCTCTCACACGTCTACCGCTCGCTGACCAACCGCTCGGACGCGCGCTTCAACACGCAGCCCACCTTCTACCCGGCGCTGACGCCGGACGTCGGCGGCGGCGATCCGTTCACGCCGCTGCTGCGCGCCTACGAGAACGACCCCGTGCAGATCCGCATCCTCGTCGGCGCGCACGAGGAGGGCCACAACTTCGGCGTCCACGGCATCAAGTGGAAGTACGAGCCGTCGTCGACGAACTCGGGCTTCCGCAACAACCAGATGATGGGCATTTCGGAGCACTACGAGTTCGTCGTCCCGCAGCTGCCGCGCAAGGCCGACGGCAAGACGGCCGACTACCTCTACCAGCCGGGCGTCTCGACCGACGACCAGTGGAACGGGTTGTGGGGCCTGCTGCGCGTCTTCGGCGACCGCAAGGCCGATCTCGTCGATCTACCGAACAACCTGAAGAAGAACACGCTCGGCTTCGCCAATCAGGGCGACTTCGACGGCGTCTGCCTGAAGACGACGCCGAAGCGCTTCCTGAACGTGACGGCGACGACGGCCAAGCTGGCGCTGCCCAACGGCCGGCTCGTCTACAACGACCGCGGCGGCTTCGGCGGCCCGCTCTTCGACCCGACGGCGATCATGTTCTTCCGCTCGGACGACTTGGACGCCGCCGGCAAGGTCAAGCCCGGCGTGCCGATTGAGCCGCTCATCCTGCGCGCCCGGGCGGGCGAGTGCCTTGAGGTCACGCTCAAGAACAACCTGCCGCTGGGCACGCAGTACGACCTGCCCGGCTTCAACACGCTGCCGATGCTCGTCACCAACTTCAACAACAACCAGATCAAGCCGTCGGCCAGCGTCGGCCTCCACCCGCAGGGCGTCTTCTTCGACGTGACGCGCAGCAACGGCGTCAACGTCGGCCTCAACCCCGTGCAGACGGCCGCGCCCGGCGGCGGCACGGTCACCTACCAGTGGTACGCGGGCGAGGTGACGACGCGCGCCTCGGACGACTTCGGCATCGCCTCGGCCATCGAGTTCGGCGCGACGGGCCTCTCGTCGTCCGACCCGATCAAGCACACGAGCAAGGGCGCGGTCGGCGCGCTCATCATCGAGCCGACTTCGACCACTTGGATCGAGGACGCCAAGTCGCGCGCCTCGGCCACGATCAAGCGGAGCACGACGGAGCTGTTCCGCGAGCACGTGATGGTCTTCCAGAACGACCTCAACCTCCGCTTCGACGGGACGATGGTCTCGGACACGTCGCGCATCGGGAACCCGATTGACCCGGTGAACGGCGCGGCCATCCCGAACCTCGCCGAGCAGGAGGACGCGGAGGACTCCGCCCAGAAGGGCGTCAACTACCGCACCGAGCCGCTCTGGAAGCGCATGGGCTACGCGCCCGACACGCCGTTGGAGCAGACGCGGGACAAGGACTTCACCAACGCGCTCTCGAACACGCAGGTCGGCGGCGACCCCGTCACCCCGGTCTTCACCGCGACGCCGGGGCAGCAAGTCCGCCTCCGCCTCGTCCACCCCGGCGGCAAGGCGCGCAACAACGTCTTCATGCTGCACGGGCACACGTGGGAGGAGGAGCCTTACACGAGCGGGTCGAAGGTCATCGGCTCGAACCCGTTCTCGAACTGGGTCGGCTCGCAGTACGGCATCGGGCCGGGCAGCCACTTCGACTTCGTGTTGAAGAACGGCGCGGGCGGCAAGTTCGCCGTGCAGGGCGACTACCTCTACCGCACCTTCATGTCCTCGCAGTTCAACGGGGGCATCTGGGGCATCTTCCGCGTCCGCCCCGCGTACACGATGACGGCGGAGCCCGTCGAGTGCTTGAACTGCTCGCCCACGTACGAGCCCGCGCCCGGCACGGACATCCCGTAGCAACCGCGGTCGGCCGCGCGAACCGCGGCCGACTCTTCAACCCGGAGGGGCGCGCGCCGAAGGCCACAGACGGCCCGGCGCGCGCCCTCTGGTTTATAATGCGCGGCGAAGCGCCGCGCGCGGGCGATCCGAAATCTTTACGGAATGATATTCATGAAGCTGACCAGACACATCCTGATCATCACGGCGATGCTGGCGGGCGCACACGCGCCGGCCTTCGCGCAACAGCCGCAACCGCAACCCTCGCGGCCCGCGCAACAGCCGGCCGCCGCCGCAGCGGTAGCAACAAAGCGCGGCCCGCAGGAGATCGTCAAAGAGGGCGTCCGCGTCGAGTTCACCGTCGAGCCGGTCGCGGGCGATAAAAACTCCAGCCCGCTGGCCGGGCAGGAGGCGACGGTGCGCTTCCGCATCAGCGACACGGCGACGAAGACCCCGCTCGGCGGCTCGCGCCCCTCGGCGTGGATGAGTCTGCGCGCGAGCGACGGGGCGACGAGCGTCGAGCAGTGCCGCGCCAAAGTGCAGGGCTTCATGCAGGGTTCCCTGCGCGCGCGCCCCGACGTCGATCTGAACACCTACTACCTGCTCGCGCTCAACGAGGAGCCGAACATCTCGGTCATCGACCCGCTGCTCGGCTTCGGCGGCAGCAAGCTCGTCACGCTCGTCTTCCTGAAGAGCCCCGGCGAGGACTGGGCGCTGACCGCAGACCGCCAGCGCCTCTTCGTCTCGATGCCCGCCGCGAATCAGGTGGCGGTCGTGGACACGAACACTTGGAAGGTCGTCGCCAACGTCGACACGGCCGCGCGGCCCGCGCGCCTCGCGCTCCAGCCCGACGAGAAGTATTTGTGGGTCACGACCGGCGGCGAAGGCAATGATCCGGCCGCCTCCGGCGTCACCGTCCTAGACGCGGCCTCGCTCAAAGTCGCGGCGCAGATTCAGACCGGCGCTGGCCGGCACGAACTGGCCTTCAGCCCCGACAACAAGTTCGCCTACGTCACCAACAGCGAGGCCGGCACGCTCTCCGTGCTCGACGCGCAGCGGCTCGCGAAGGTGAAGGACGTAAAGACCGGCGCGCAGGCCACGCACGCCGCCTACTCGCCGCTCGGCCGCGCCGTCTACGTGGTCGACGAGAGCGCGGGCGCGATCTCGGTCGTCGGCGGCTCGAATAACGAGGTGCTGACGCGCATCAACGTGCGGCCGGGCGCGCGCTCCGTGCGCTTCGCCCCCGGCGGCCGCTACGGCTTCGTCCCGAACTCGAAGGATTCGGTCGTGCACGTCTTCGACGCCTCGACCAACCGCCCCGTCCACGACATCCCCGTGGGCGGCTCGCCCGATCAGGTCGCCTTCACCTCGGCGTTCGCCTACGTCCGCTCGACCGGGTCGGAAGAGGTCTCGATCATCCGCCTGAGTACGGTGGGCAAAGAACCCGACGTGTTGAAGTTCCCCGGCGGCCAGTCGCGCCCCGACGCCGCGCCGGCGTTCCGGACAATCGCCGACGCCATCGCGCCCGCGCCCGAGGGCAACGCCGCGCTCGTCACCAACCCGGCCGACCGGCAGATCTACTACTACTCCGAGGGCATGGCCGCGCCGATGGGCAGCTTCCAGAACTACAAGCGCGTGCCGCGCGCCGTGCGCGTCGTGGATCGCAGCCTGCGCGAGGAGTCGGCCGGCGTCTACTCGACGACCGTGCGGCTGCCGAAGAGCGGCCGCTACGACGTGTCGTTCCTGCTCGACTCGCCGCGCGTCGTCCACTGCTTCGAGGCCGAGGCCGCGCCGAACCCCGCGCTCAAGGAGGAGCGCAAGGCCGCGCTGCGCGTCGAGTACCTGACGCGCGAGCGGCGGGTGAGCGTCGGCGAGCCGCACACGATTCGCTTCAGGCTGACGGACGCGCTGACGGGCGAGCCGAAGGCGGGTCTCAAGGACGTGCGCGCGCTGACCTTCCTCGCGCCCGGCACGTGGCAGCAGCGCGACTGGGCGCGGGACGCGGGGCAGGGGGTTTACGAGTTGAGCGTCAAGCCGCCGGAGGAGGGCGTCTATATGGTCTTCATCGAAGTCCCGTCGCAGGGCATCGCCTTCCGCCAGTTGCCCTACCTCACTCTGGAGGCCGGCGCGAAAACGCCCGCGAAGGAGCAGTGAGCGCGCCGGCTGGGGCGCGAGAAGTGGGCCGCAGAGTCTTAACTTCTCGCGCGCCCGCTGCCGCCTGCGCCGCGGGCGCGGCGAC
>DATCVD010000172.1:0-9208 GCA_036567125.1 Pyrinomonadaceae bacterium
GCCGTAGCCACCACGGCCGCCGCCGCCGCCGCCGTAACCACCACGACCGCCGCCGCCGCCGCGATCCTCGCGGGGCTTGGCCTCGTTGACCGTCAGGCTGCGGCCGTTAACGTCTTGGCCGTTGAACTGCGAGATGGCCGCCTCGGCCTCTTCCTTCGTGGACATCTCGACGAAGGCGAAGCCGCGCGAGCGGCCCGTGTCGCGATCCTCGACCACCGTGGCCGACTCGACCGTGCCCGCCTGCGCGAACATCTGACGCAGGTCTTCGCTCGTGGTCTGGAAGGCGAGGTTGCCGACGTAAAGTTTACTTGACATGTGGTTGTACCTTCTCCCCTCAAGGGAGTATCTGGAGAAGCTGGCGAATCAAGTGGTCTTCGGCGGAACGGTGTCGGCGAAGTCTCTGGTTCGTGTGCTCTTTAGCGGAGCGGCTTCTGCGGTTAATAGTTGAGCCTGCTCTCGAACGATCCAGAACGCCGCGGCCGTCGTGGCGCGGGGCGCATCACCGTCGATGCGCGAGAGAAGGAAGGACACTGTTAGGATGCACCACGCGGCCCGCTTGTTGCAACGGCCGCGGGCGTTTCTCGGCCCGGCGAAGTGTCATCTTTGTGTGTCGGCCCGCGTGTGAAACTGGCACGCGCGGCGGCGCGCGCCCGCGCCCCGCAGCGCCGGGAGTCCGGGGCCGGAAAAATTGCGGCGACTTGATCCCCGCGGCGCAGACGGCTTTCCCGCCCCCGCCCAACCGTTGCAAGTCGGGCGGTTAGCGCCGCCGGCCCGGCCGTAAATACTGCTTGCCATGTCGGCCACAATTTTATTAGTCTAGAAAAGGCCACGAACCCGGTGGCCCATCGACTCTCTGCCCCGTCGGCCTTACCGCTTTCCGCGTTTCGTCTCCAAACCTTCACACGATCCGAGGGTGGCCCCTGCCGGGCACGATCACCGTCCACACCGACGCGCACACTCAAACACGACGGCCCTTCGTCGCCCGCGAGGCGCACGGCCGTCCCCGACTTCCCGATCTTGAGCCGCGGGCCCCGACGCCGCCGGCCGGCCCGAAACAGACGAGCATGAGCGAACAAATGACCGTGGAGGAGGCCGCGCCGCGCGCCGCCTACCCGCCCCCCGCGGGCCAGAACGGCGGAGGCGCGGGCCTTTTCGGCGACGCCTTCGCGGACTTACCCATCGGCGTCTACCGCACGTCCGCGGACGGCCGCATCCTGATGGCGAACCGCACCCTGCTGCGGATGCTCGGCTACGACTCGTTCGAGGAGTTGGCCCGGCGCGATCTGGAGAACGACGCTTTCGAGCCTTCCTACCACCGCGCCCGTTTCAAGGAGCGGTTGGAGCGCGACGGCGAGATCAGGGGGCTTGAGTCCGAGTGGGCGCGCCGCGACGGCACGCGCTTCTTCGCGCGGGAGAACGCGCGGGCCGTGCGCGACGAGTCGGGCGCGGTTCTCCACTACGAGGGGACGGTCGAGGATTTCAGCGACCGCCGGCGCGACGAGGTCGAGCGGCAGGTCATCTCCCGCATCATCGAGGGCGTCAGCACGACGGCCAACCTCGCCGAGTTGTTCCGCCTGATCCACGAGGCGGTCGGCGAGGTGCTCTACGCCGAGAACTGTTTCGTCGCCCTGCTCGATCCGGCGACGGGCCTGATGCACTTCGAGTTCTTCGTCGACGAGTACGACGCCGCGCCCGCGCCGCGCCCGCCCGGCCGCGGCTTCACCGGCTACGTGCTCAACCACGGCCGGCCGCTGCTGCTGACCGACGAGGAGCAGCGCCGCATGGCCGAGTGGGGCGAGGTCGAAGCCATCGGCACGCTCTCCGCCTCTTGGCTCGGCATCCCGCTGCGCACGCCCGGCGAGACCATCGGCGCGCTCGTCGTGCAGCACTACACGGATCGCGCGGCCTACTCCGTGCGCGACGTGGAGTTCCTGACCTCGGTCGCCGGCCAGATCGCGTTCGCCATCGAGCGCAAGCGCGCCGAGGACGAGCTGAAAGCTTCGGCCGCGCGCCTCGTGCAGAGCAACCGCGAGTTGCAGGACTTCGCCTCCGTCGCCTCCCACGATCTGCAAGAGCCGCTGCGCAAGATTCAGGCGTTCGGCGACCGGCTCAAGACGAAGTGCGCCGCCGAGCTGACGGACGAGGGGCGCGACTACCTCGGCCGCATGCAGAACGCCGCCGGCCGCATGCAGACGCTCATCAATGACCTGCTCACCTTCTCGCGCGTGACGACGAAGACGCGGCCCTTCGCGCCCGTCGAACTCGCGCAGGTGGCGCACGAGGTGCTGGCCGACCTAGAAGTGCGCCTCGCCGAGGTCGGCGGCCGCGTCGAGATCGCTGATCTGCCGAACGTGGACGCCGATCCGCTCCAGATGCGCCAGCTGTTCCAGAACCTCATCGGGAACGCCTTGAAGTTCCGCCGCCCCGAAGCGCCGCCCGTGGTGCGCGTCAGCGCCGAGATCGTGCCGGCGGCGGAGGCGCGCGCGGCCCTGACCGTGCCGGCCGCCGAGGCGTGCCGCCTCAAGGTCTCGGACAACGGCATCGGCTTCGACGAGAAGTACCTCGACCGCATCTTCACCGTCTTCCAGCGGCTGCACGGGCGCGACAAGTACGAGGGCAACGGCGTCGGCCTCGCCGTCTGCCGCCGCATCGCCGAGCGCCACGGCGGCGGCATCACGGCCGAGAGCACGCCCGGCAGCGGCGCGACCTTCGTCGTCACGCTGCCCGTCAGACACCCGGAAGGAGCCAGCCACGATGAATAAGCACGGACGACCGATCACGATCCTCCTCGCCGACGACGACGCCGACGACCGGATGATGGCGGCCGACGCCCTCGCCGAGAGCCGGCTGGCGAACGACCTGCGCTTCGTCGAGGACGGCGAAGAACTGATGGACTACCTGCACCGCCGGGGGCGCTTCAGCGCCGCGGCCGACGCGCCCCGCCCCGGCCTCATCCTGCTCGACCTGAACATGCCCCGCAAGGACGGCCGCGAGGCTTTGAGCGAGATCAAGAGCGATCCGGAGCTGCGCAAAATCCCGGTCGTCGTGCTCACCACGTCGCAGGCCGAGGAGGACATCTACCGCACCTACGATCTCGGCGTGAACTCGTTCATCACGAAGCCCGTGATGTTCGAGTCGATGGTCGCGGTGATGAAGGCGCTCGGCAAGTACTGGTTCGAGATCGTCGAGCTGCCCGCCTGAAGGTGACTTGAGTTGAGCGAGCGCCCCATCAGAGTCCTGCTCGTCGACGACGACGAAGACGACTACGTCATGACCCGCGACATGCTGTCCGAGGTCGGGCGCGGGCGCTTCACCCTCGACTGGGTCTGCTCCTTCGACGACGCGCTGGCGGCCGTCCGCCGCGCCGCGCACGACGTTTACCTGCTCGACTACCGGCTCGGCGCGCGCAGCGGCCTCGACCTCCTGCGCGAGACGGCGAACGACGCGCGCCGCGCGCCGATGATCCTGCTGACGGGTCAGGGCGACGACGAGGTTGACGCCGAGGCCATGCGCGCGGGCGCGGCCGACTACCTCGTCAAAGGCAGCATCGAGGCCGCGATCCTCGGCCGCTCGATCCGCTACGCGATGGAGCGCGAGAACTCCCTGCGCGCCCTGCGCGAGAGCGAGGAGCGTTACCAGCGGCTCGTCGAGCTCTCGCCCGACGCGATCATCGTCCACGTCGAAGGCCGGATCGTGTTCGTCAACAGCGCGGGCGTCAGGCTGTTGGGCGCGCAGACGGCCGAGCAGCTCGTGGGCCGCTCCGTCACGAGTTTCGTGCACCGCGACTACTTGGAGAGCGTCAGGCAGAGGCTCGACGAGCTGGCCGGCGGGGCGGCGGAGTCGCCGTCGCTCGAAGAAAAGCTGGTCAGGCTCGACGGCTCGGAGGTCGATGTCGAGGTCGCGGCCGTCCCGTTCACCTACGAGGGGCGCGCGGCCGTGCAGGTCGTCGCGCGCGACGTGACGCGCCGCAAGCAGGTCGAGGAGAAACTGATCCACGACGCCTTCCACGACGGGCTGACGGGGCTGCCGAACCGCGCCCTCTTCATGGATCACCTCCAGCTCGCCGTCGGCCGCGCCGCGCGCCCGAAGAAGCACTACCTCTTCGCCGTCCTCTTCCTCGACCTCGACCGCTTCAAGAACGTCAACGACAGCTTGGGCCACACGGTCGGCGACCTGCTGCTCGTCGCCATCTCGCGCCGCATCCAAAGTTGCCTCCGCCACATCGACACGGTCGCGCGCTTCGGCGGCGACGAGTTCGCCGTGCTCCTCGACGGCGTCGAGGACGCGAACGACGCCGTCCGCGTCGCCGAGCGTTTGCAGCGCGAGCTGACCACGCCGATCAACGTCGGCGGCCACGAGGTCTTCACCTCCGCGTCGATCGGCATCGCCCTGAGCAGTACGGGCTACGAGCGGCCCGAAGACGTTTTGCGCGACGCCGACACGGCCATGTACCGCGCGAAGGCGGCGGGCAAGGCGCGCCACGAGATATTCGACACGGGGATGCACCAGCGCGCCGTCGCCCTGCTGCGCCTTGAGACGGAGCTGCGCCGCGCCGTCGAGCGCGACGAGTTCGTCGTCCACTACCAGCCCATCGTCTCGCTCCACGACGACACGATCCGCGGCTTCGAGGCGCTGGTGCGCTGGCAGCACCCGGAGCGCGGCCTGATCACGCCGACCGAGTTCATCCCCGTCGCGGAGGAGACGGGGCTGATCATCCCGCTCGGCCGCTGGGTCTTGCGCGAGGCGTGCAGCCAGATGCGCCGCTGGCAGGAGTCGTTCCACTGGGTGCGCCCGCTCAGCCTGAGCGTGAACATCTCCGGCACGCAGTTCATGCAGCCCGATCTGGTCGAGCAGGTGCGCCGCATCCTCGAAGAGACCGGCTTCGATCCGCGCTGCCTGCAGCTTGAGATCACGGAAAGCTCCGTCATCGAGAACACCGAGACGGTGACGCAGATGCTCGTGCAGCTGCGCTCGCTCGGCATCCGCCTCTCGATGGACGACTTCGGCACGGGCTACTCGTCGCTCTCCTACCTCCACCGCTTCCCCATCCACACGCTGAAGATCGACCGCTCGTTCATCAGCAGTTGCGGCGGCGGCGACGAGTACGGGATCGTCCGCACGATCATCATGCTCGCGCGCAACATGGGCATGGACGTGGTCGCCGAGGGCGTCGAGACCGAGCAGCAGCTGGCCTCGCTGCGCGACCTGCGGTGCGAGTACGGGCAGGGCTTCTTCTTCTCCCACCCCCTCGACACCGAGACGACCACCCGCCTGCTCGAAGCCGGCGGCGCGCTCGGCGACGAATCACTCTTGGAGCCGGCGAGCAATCTTCAGCAGTTGTAATCGCGGACGCCGGCCGGCGGCCGGCGGACGAGGGAAGGCTCTGGCCCCGTGCGGGTCAGGGCCTTTCCCCGTTACGGGGCGGGCCGTTCCGATCCTCTTCAAACGACTTCCACTCCGGCGGGCGCGGCACTATTATGCTGTCGTCGAAACCCGCGGCGCGTGAAGGACGCCAAAGCAATGAAGATCAAACTCCCCGCTCTTCTTCTTCTCCACCTCTGCCTCGCCGTCGCCGCTTACGCGCAGCCGCCCGACCGCCGGCAGTTCGTCCGCGTCGAAGCGCCGACCGTGGCGCTCACGCGCGTGCGCCTGATCGACGGGACGGGCGCGGCCGCGCGCGAGGAGCAGACGATCATCATCGTCGGCGGCAGGATTCAGTCGGTCGGGGCGAGCGCCGCGGCGAAAGTCCCGGCGGGCGCGCAGGTGCTCGATCTGGCGGGCTACACCGTCCTGCCCGGCCTCGTCGGGATGCACAACCACATGTTCTTCCCGATGGGCGGGTCGCCGCCGATGTACTCGAACATGGGCACGAGCTTCCCGCGCCTCTACCTCGCGCTCGGCGTCACCACCATCCGCACGACGGGCAGCGTCGCGCCCTACACCGATCTCGAAATCAAGCGGCTCATCGACGCGGGCCGCATGCTCGGGCCACGGATGCACGTCACCGCGCCCTACCTCGAAGGCGCGGGCGCGTTCACGCCCGTCATGCGCCAGCTCGCCGGCCCCGACGACGCGCGGCGCATGGTCAACTACTGGGCCGACGCGGGCGCGACCTCCTTCAAGGCGTACATGAACATCACGCGCGCCGAGCTGCGCGCGGCGGTCGAGGAGGCGCACAAGCGGGGCCTGAAGGTGACGGGCCACCTCTGCTCGGTCGGCTACCGCGAGGCCGCCGAGATCGGCATCGACAACCTCGAACACGGGCTGCTCGCCGACTCCGAATTCGTCGCGGACAAGCAGCCGGATAAATGCCCGCCCGGCGGCGCGGTCAGCGCGAGCCTGCGGCAACTGGACGTTAACGGCCCCGCTGCCAAAGAGACGATCCGCACGCTGGTCGCGAAGAACGTGGCGCTCACCTCGACGCTCCCCGTCTTCGAGGCCGGCGGCGCGCCGCTCTCCCAGAGCGGCATCGGCGCGGCGAGCGCGCTGCTGAACCCGCGCGTGCTCGCGGTCATGTCGGTTGACGCGCGCGTGCGCTACCTAACGGCCCGCTCGCGCGTCTCGTCGCAGGGAGATTACGTCGCGCTGCTGCGCAAGGCGATGGACTTCGAGCGCGCGTTCGTCGAGGCCGGCGGGCTGCTCATCGCCGGCCTCGACCCGACGGGCAACGGCGGCGTCGTCGCCGGCTTCGGCGATCTGCGCGGCGTCGAGCTGCTGGTCGAGGCCGGCTTCACGCCCGCCGAGGCGATCAAGATCGCCACGCTCAACGGCGCGAAGTTCCTCGGCGAAGACGCGCGCATCGGCACGGTCGCCGCCGGCAAGCAGGCCGATCTCGTGGTCGTGCGGGGCAACCCGGCGGCGAACATCGCGGACATCGAGAACGTGGAGATCGTCTTCAAGGACGGCGTCGGGTACGACTCGGAGCGGCTGATCCAGTCGGTGCAGGGCTTGGTCGGGATACGTTGAGCGCGGGGCCGGACTGCCGGCCCCGGCGGCCCGTTTATTCGGCGGAGGCCGGACTGATGGCGCGACGCGCGGCTTACACGAAACTCCTGAAGCGGGATCAGGTTCGGGCCGGCCACGTCAAGGGGATGGGCGACGTGGCCTTCAAAGGCTTCCAGTGCCTCAACAGCGAATGCCGCGAGTTCCTGTTCGTCAAGTCGGACGATCTCGTCGGCGTCTTCGAGGTCGAGTGCGGGGCGTGCGGCGCGGTCGTGCGCTCCGGCGACGAGTCGAGGTTCTTCGGCTACGACCTGCTGGACTTGCGCGACAACTCCGTCGCGGGGCGCGGGGAGTTTACGATCCTGCACGACGACTACGTCGCGGAGGCGCAGGAGTACAAGTATTGCCTCTACTGCAACGCGCTGAAGCCGCTCGCGCTCTTCGATCACCATTCGGGGCGCGCGACCGGCAGGCAGGGCGAGTGCAACCTGTGCAAGGCCGTCTATAACGGCATCAAGAACCAGACCCGCCTGACGGATCAGCACCGCGAGGCGGCGCAGAAGCGCCGGATGTACATGGACTTGTCCGGCGGCGCGAAGATCGACAGCAAGCAGGTTTACGAGCGGTTCGGCTACGCGTGCTTCAAGTGCGGCCGCGACCTGCGCAACGTGTCGGACCCGCGCGAGCGGCCGCTCGATCACACGCTGCCGGCCTACAACCTCTGGCCGCTGACGACCGAGACGGCGACGCTGCTGTGCCGGGTTTGCAACGGCGAGAAGGCCGAGCGCTGGCCCTCCGAGTTCTACACGGAGCGCGAGCTGGCGCGGCTGGCGCTGCTGACCGGGATCGATCTCGCGGTGCTCGGCGGCGGCCGACAGTACAACCCCGCCGCGTTAAAACGGCTCGGCGAACAGCAGTTCGTCGAGAGCCTGCTGGCGAAATACACCGCCTACATGCCCGAACTCATCAAGCTGCGCAACAGAATCCTCAGAGACACCGGCGTCGATTTCTTCGCCGCCGCCCAGAACATCTCCGACGCGTGGCGGCGGCGGGCCGACGAGGCGGACGCGCGCCGCGACTAAGGCCCGCGCCCTTCGGTTCGGCGTCGGACTTCCGCGATCAGCTCAGGATCAAATACTGGTGCGACGTGACCGTGCCCTTGTCGCGGATGCCGTGCGACTCGCAGTGGCCGACGCTCTCGGAGAAGAGGTCGAGGGCGCGGAACCAGCGGCCGGCCCTCTCCCTGAGCGCCTGCGCCATGTCGCACTTCCGGCTCTGGCCGAGGTGGAGCACGAACACGCCCCCAGTCTTCAGCCGCTCGCGCGCCTGCCGGAAGACGGGGTCGTAAATCTCGAAGCCCGCCTTCTGCCGCTCGTCCACGTAGGCCATCGGCTGCGTCTTGAACGAGGCCGACTCCCAGCCGCAGAACCACAGCCGCATCCAGTTGGCGAGGTAGAAGCGCGTGCTGTCGAAGAAGGGCGGCGAGGTGATGACGGCGTCGAGGCTGTTGACCTCCTGCGGCCACCACGCGGTCGCGTCCTGCACGACGGCCGCGCCGGGCACGAACCCGGCCGGGTACTCAAGCTCAAGGCTGCGCCTCACCTTGTCGCGCAGCGACTTCAGGAGCGGGCGGTACTCGGCCGCGCCCGTCGGCGCGAACGGCGTGATCGGGTGCGAGCGGCGGCTCAGGGCGTAAGGCCGGTTGCCGTGCAGGACGTGCAGGAGCGAGGCGAAGACCAGCGACTCGGACGGCGTGTGCGGGGGGCGTTCGCGAAAGTACCTGCGCGCCAGCAGGACTTCCCCGAACGTCTCGGGCGCGAAGTAGTCGGGCAGCGGGCCGTTGAACTTAATCTCGCCGGCCGCCGCCAGCTCCGGCGCGCTCACCTCATTCGCGCGCAGGTAGTCTTCGAGTGCATCCATCAGGCGCTCGCACGCCCCGGCGTCGTGCCGGCCGAGCTTGGCGCTACTGATGTGGTGCGCGGCCGGGCTGATGTCGAAGCTCCAAGCCTTCGCGCCGGCGAGCGCGGCCTCGAACGGGATCGTGCCCGTGCCGCCGAACACGTCGAGCACACGGCCGCCGGCGGGCACGAAGGTCTTGACGAGGTGGTGCGCGAGCGACGGCTTCATCTTGCCCTGATAGGAGCAGAGCGAGTGGAGCGGGTGGCCCCAGTTGCGCTTGGCGTAGTCGCCGCGCTGGTGCGGCAGCTCCGCCTTGAACCGCTCCCACGCGCGCGCCGCGCGGCGCTCCAACCGCGGCCGCTGCCCG
>DATCVD010000173.1:0-2330 GCA_036567125.1 Pyrinomonadaceae bacterium
TCGCCTGCACGGCGTTCAGGACGAGGTTCGTGAGCGCGTCGCGCAGCGCCGTCGTGCGCTGCCCGTCGAGCGTGTCCTCCGTCTCGGCGCGGCATTCGAGCGCGACGCCGCGCCTCTGCGCCTGCGCCCGGAAAAGCTCGACGGCCGAGCAGGCCAACTCGTCGGCGCGCGCGGGCGCGGCCGACGGCGGCTGCCGGCGCGCGAAGCTCAGGAGTTGCGAGACCGTGCCGCTCAGGCGATCCGTCTCGCCGATGATGAGCGAGAGGTCGCGGTCGAAAGTTCCGGCGAGCCGTTCGTCCTCGCGCATCACCTGCGCGATGGATTTGATCGCGGAGAGCGGGTTCTTGACCTCGTGCGCGACGGTCGCGGCCATGCGTCCGAGCGCGGCGAGCCGTTCGCCCTCGGCGAGCCGGCGTTCGAGCTGCAAGTTCTCTTCCATCAAGCGATGATCCTCGACGACGATGGCGACCTGACCGGCGAGCACTTCGAGCACGGCGCGCGCGTCCTCGGTCAACGTCTCGCGCGGCGCGTCGACGAGCATCACGCCCAACTGCTCGCCGTCGCGCAGCCTGAGCGGGTACGCCGCCTCGTACCCGCGCGCGCGCAGCAGCGGCCCGGAGACGCCCGCAGCAACGCCCGCGGCCTCAAGCAGTTCCGCCACGTCGCCCTCCGCCGCGCCTGCGTCTCCCGCCGCAGATGCGAGAGGCGGAGCGGCCGCGTCCGCGTCACCGTCTTTCGCGCCGCCGTCCCTCGCGCCGTCGCCTTGTGCGCGCAGAAGAAACTCGACGCGCCGCAGGCCCAACTCGGCCGCGGTTCGCTCGCTGATGAAGCGCAGGAACTCCGCGAGGTCGCGGTGGCGGCCCGTGGCAGCGCCGATGCGCGCGACCACGTCGCGGTAGAGCGTGGCCTCGCGCTGGAAGAGTTTGTGGAAGCGTCGTTCGAGCCACGCGCGCAGGGGGGCGAAGACGAGCGCGAAGGCGAGCACGAACAGCGTCTCGATGACGCCCGCGCGCAGGGAGTATCGCTCGGTCAGCCAGCCCGCGAGCGTGCGGATGATGTAGAGGTAGACGACGAGGACGACGGCCGCGAACGTGGCGACGACGAGGCTCTCGCGGATGACCAGTTCGAGGTAGCGGTAGCGGTAGATGTGGTACGCGATGAGCGCGGTCGGCAGGAGCGAGCCGAGGTTGGCGAGCGTTTGCAAATAAAGTCCCGCCTCAGTCCCCCGCCCGACGCCGAGCGCGTAGGCCGCGACGAGCAGCGCGCCGATGCCGACGAAGGACGCGGCGAGCGTGCGCATCAGCAGCCGCTCGCGCCCGGTGTCGGCGTCGCGGCCGATCAGCCAGTCGGTCGCGGCGATAAGCGCGAGCACGTAGGCCGCCCACACGCCGAACGGCAGCACGAAGAACGAGAGCTTCTCGATCATCGGCGCGTACGCGCCCTGCCACACGGGCCACACGGCCGCCGGGATGAAGACCGCCGGCACGTAAGACAGGTAGACGCGCACGCGCTCGAACCATGTGAAGGGCCGCTCGCGCGAGCGCGCCCACATGTGCAGGTGGACGTGGAGCAGGAGCGAGTAGGAGACCGTGATGCTCGCGACGGCGAGCGAGTCACTCAGCCGGAGCGCGGCCGACCAGCGGTTAACGTCTAAGACGAGCAGGCGGTTGAGCGTGACGAAGAGGTTGCACGAGTGCCACAGGCCGATGCAGACGGCGAGCGCGAGCAGGACGCGCTCGACGGGTTCGAGGCCGCGCCGCTGCCGCAGCAGCAGCACGCTCATCCACAGCGTCAGGACGGCCCCCGCGCTGTAGCCGACGAGCTGGAGGACTTCGAGCAGAGACATTGCGCGTAAATCGTAAATCGTAAATCGTGAATAGAAAAGCCGGATGGGCTCTTCCATTCACGATTTACGATTTACGATTTACGGGCCGTCTGCTCAGTTCGACGCGGCGTTGGCCGAAGGCTCCGGCGGCGTGAGCGTGATCTCGACGCGGCGGTTGCGCGTGCGGCCGGCGGGCGTGGTGTTCGGGGCGACCGGGTTGTCAGGCCCCATCCCGCTCGCCTGAATGCGGGCGTTCTCGACGCCGGAACTGACGAGCCGCTCGGCCAAGATTTGCGCGCGGGCCTGCGCGAGCTGGCGCAGGGTGAGATCGTCGCCGCGGTTGTCCGTGAAGACGTCGATCTGGATGCGGAAGTCGGGGTAGTTGGCGAGCAGCGCGGCGAGCGGTTCGAGCCTCGCGGCGGAGGCCGGCGCGAGGTCGGCCGAGCGAGCGCCCGCGAAGATCGTGTCGGGCAGCGTGAGCGTGACGCCGCCGGCCGACTCGCGC
>DATCVD010000174.1:0-2677 GCA_036567125.1 Pyrinomonadaceae bacterium
GGCGCGTCGGCCTCGACCTGACTCGCCGCGCGTCGCCGCCGCCGCGCAGCCGGGCGACGCCTTCGTCTTCTACTACGCGGGCCACGGCGTGATGAGCGAGGGGCTGGACGGCGCGCAGCCCGAGTTCCACCTCGCGCCGCACGACGTGACGCAGCTCTACGGCAACGAGGCGATGCTGGCCGAGCGCGGCGTCTCGGCCCGGCTGCTGCGCGACTGGTGCCGGAAGGTGGCGGCGCAGAAGCAGTTGATCGTCCTCGACGCCTGCCAAGCCGGCGGCGCGGTCGAAACCTTCGCGGCCCTGCGCGGCGTGTCGGAAGAGAAGGCCATCCTCCAGCTCGCGCGCAGCGTCGGCATCATCATCCTCGCCGCGACGGGGACGGAGCAGGTGGCGGCCGAGTTCACGAAGCTCGGCCACGGCGCGTTCACCTACGCGCTGCTCGAAGGCTTGTCGGGCAAGGCCGACGGCGGCAGCGCGCCCGACGGCAAGATCACCGTCAAAGAACTCGAAGCCTTCCTGAACGACGCCGTCCCCGAACTCACCCGCCAGTACCGCGGCACGCCGCAGTTCCCCAACAGCTACTCACGCGGGCAGGACTTCCCGCTCGGCGTCAAGTGAGGATCGGTTTTCAGTTTTCAGAGGCGGAGGCCGGCGGCAGCTTCAGTCGCGGTTCTTTCAGTTTTAGTCACCGGATCTGTTCCGGCTCAAAGACGAAAACTGAGAACCGCTAACGGGTCTTCATCCACTCGACGCAGGCGCGCAGGTGTTCGCGCATCCGTTCGGGCGTGTCGCGGTGGATGCGGCCGTGGCCGGGGAGCACCCACTCGAAGCGGTAGTCCAAGAGTCGCTCCATCGAGCGGGTCTGCTCGGCCCACGAGTACCAGCAGGCGGTGCGGAAGGCCGTCAAGGTCTGGCGCGCGGGCGACCACGCGAGGTGATCGCCGGTGAAGAGGTACTTGTCGCGGTAGAGCAAACAGGCGCTCCCGCGCGTGTGGCCGGACACGGGGATGACGGTCAGATCGTCGTCCAGCCGCACGGCCGCCGCGCCTTCGACGACCTGCTCGACGCCGTAGCGGGCCGCGCCGTCGTCGGCGTGCATCACGCGGCGGATCGGGAAGCGGCGCGCGTAGCGCTCGTGGTCGGCCACGTCGTCGCGGTGCGTGAGGAACATCGTCCGGACGCCGCCCAGCCCCGCGAACTTGTTGACGAGTAGCGAAGAGTAGCGCGGCGAATCGACGAGCACGTTCCCGCCCTCCGACTCCGGCCGGGCGATCAGGTAACTCCACGCGCCGAAGCTCGACTCGGCGTTGAAGCCGCAGTAGTAAACGTTCTCGCTTAAAAGTTCGGGGAAGGCTTCCGCGCCCGCCCTCGCGTCGTACTTGTCGCGGGCCGTGCCGATTGAGGCCGTGGGGCACGCGACGAGCGACATCAGCGCGCGGCGCACCTCCCCGTCCGTCGCGGGCTGGCGGAAGACGCTCGACTGCTCGCCGTGATCGCGGAAAGTTTCGGGCGCGATCTGCCGGCAGGCGTCGCAGTCGATGCAGGACGAATCGACGTAGAAGTCGCCCGGAACGTTTTCGGGCAGGCGGGCCGCGGGCTGTGCCATCTGGAAATCCCCCGCCCCGATGATCGCGCGCCGCGTGTGGTGAGGGCAAGTCGGCCGCGCCCGCGAAACATTCCGACCCGCCGGCCATAACAAAGCGCGGGGGAATAATTCGCGTGATCTTCTTCCACGCCGCCAACGGCGTCGCCGCACTCGCCTCCGGCCTCGTCGTGGCGCTGCCGTGGGGCGTGCCGCCCGCCCTCGGTACGCTGCTCATCAACCGGCAGGCGAGTGTTTACAGACGACGGTTCGCGGCCGAGCGAGGATCACTTGCCGAGTCCGTTGATGAGGATTTCGGAGAGGCGCGACATCAGGTGGAGCGCGGGGTTGTCGGCCGTCCAGACGACTTCGGGCATGTCGTCGCAGGTGATGGCGATGGCGATCCGGCCGCGCGGCGAATAGACGACGCCGACGTTCGAGCGCAGGGCGTCGAGCGCGCCCGACTTCGTCGCCTTCGGCACGCGCCACAGCGCCCGCCCGATGGCGTCCTGCCCGCGCTCGCGCTTCATCAACTCGATCATCTGCTTCGACGCCTCGGCGCTGACGACCGCGCCGAGCTCCAGCTTCTCCAACAGCAAGACCATCTCGCGCGGGCTGCTGCGCCCCAAGCCCCAACGTTTGTTTTCGGGCCGCTTCCCTTCCTCGCTCTCGCCGCCGCCGAAGACGCGCCGCATCAGTCGCGTGTCATGCAGGCCGAGCGACCGCATCCGCGCGTTGACCGCGTCGGCCGAGACGGCGTCGATGACGAGGTTCGTCGCGGTGTTGTCGCTCAGGGTCATCATCAGCGCGACGGCGTCGCGCAGGCTGAGGCGCAGGCCGTCGTCGAACTCGCCCAAGATGCCGGAGCCGCCCACCTTCTTCTCCTTCGTCAGCACGAGTTGATCAGTCCACCGCGCGCGCCCCTCGGCGACGCGCGCGAACGCCTCGACCATGACGGCCACCTTGATCGTGCTCGCGGTGCGGACGCGCTCGTCGCCGCCGAGCGAGTAGCTGGCCCCGGTGTCGAGGTTCTTCGCGTAGAGCCGCACCGTGCCGCTGAAGGCCGCGGCCTCCGAGCGGACGCGCGCGTCGAGCCA
>DATCVD010000175.1:0-2195 GCA_036567125.1 Pyrinomonadaceae bacterium
CCGCACGCGCGGGGAGCACGAGGCGGAGATCATCGAGGCGCTCGGCGGGCGCGGGGTGGGCCTCGTCTGCCTCGCGGGCTTCATGCGCCTGCTCTCGCCCGCGTTCGTCGCGGCGCTCGGCGGGCGCATCCTCAACGTCCACCCGTCGCTGCTGCCCGCCTTCCCCGGCCTCGACGCCCAGCGGCAGGCGGTTGAGCACGGCGTCAAGGTTTCGGGCTGCACCGTCCACTTCGTTGACGAGACGCTCGACGGCGGCCCCATCGTCGTGCAACGCGCCGTGCCGGTTTTAGACTCTGATACGCCGGAGACGCTCGCCGCGCGCATCCTCGTCGAAGAGCACAGGGCTTACGCCGAGGCCGTCGTGCTCGTCGTCTCGGGCGACTACCGCGTCGAGGGGCGGCGCGTCGTCGCGAATGATCCGGGCAAGGCCGGTAATTTTTCAGGAGAGAGGTGAGAAGTGATGTTCAACTTAGCGTCGCGGTTGAGGGGCGGAAAGTTTCTGCTCGCGGCCGCGCTGGTAGTCAGCCTGTCGGCGTCCGTCTCGGCTGAGCTGCCGCCGTACGTTTACAAGGACATGCAGGCCAAGTCGCCGGAGCGGCTGACGATCAGGGTCAAGTCGGTGAGGACGGAGGAGCGCGACGAGTCGGAGCGCAAGCTGGTCGCCGTGACGGCCGAGGCGGAAGTCGTCGAGGTGGCGCGCACGGCCTCGGAGCTTAAGCCGGGGCAGACCATCCGCATCCGCTACACGCACACCGACTACAAGCAGCCGATGGCCGGGCCGAGCCAAGTGCCCATCCTCCGCGAGGGCGAGACCTACCCCGCCTTCCTCCGCAAGAACAAGGAGGGCGACACCTACGCGCCCGCGGCCGGCGGCTACAGCTTCGAGGTCGTCGAGCCGGAAAAGAAATGAGGTAAAAGCAGGATTCAGGAGTTAGGAGTTAGGAGTTAGAAGCCAGAGTGAATAGCCGCGGCCCGGTTTTTATTCCGCACCCTAGCTCCCAGCTCCTAGCTCCTAGCTCCCGAATCCTATTTCTTCCCTAGCGCGACGGCGCGCTGGAAGGCGGCGTAGACGGCCTTCGACAGGACGGTGCGCAGGCTCCCCTTCTCCATCTGGTAGATCGCCTCGGCCGACGTGCCGCCGGGCGACGTGACCATGTTCCTCAGCTCCGCCGGGTGCTTGTGCGACTCGCGCGCGAAGACGACCGAGCCGAGCATCGTCTGGATCACCAGCTCGCGCGCCACCTCGCGCGAGAAGCCCATGTGGACGCCCGCGTCGATCAAAGCCTCCATCACGAGGAAGACGTAAGTCGGCCCCGTCGCCGAGAGCGCGGTCGCCATGTCGACCTGCCGCTCCTCGTCCACCCGCAACTCGCGCCCGAGCGCGCCGAGCATCGCGCCGACCTGCGCGGCCTGCTCGTCCGTCACCTGCGGCGTCGCCGTCCAGACCGTCATCCCCTCGCCGACCTGCGCCGGCGTGTTCGGCATCACGCGCACGACCGAAGGGTGCAGCAGCTCGCCCGCTATCGTCTCGATGCGCGCGCCCGCGACGACCGAGACGACCAGCGCGTCGGCCGCCACCGAGTCTTTCAACTCGCGCAGCACGCCGAGCAGCTTCTGCGGCTTGACCGACAGGATCACGACGCCGCGCGACTGCGCGCCCGCGCCGCCCGCGAACTCCGCCGCCTCGCGGTTCGACTCGAAGACCGCGATGCCGTACTGCTTCGACAGCTCCTCGCGCCGGTTCGCGCGCGGGTGGCTGCCCGCGACCTGCGCCGGCGCGACCAAGCCCCGCGCCAGCAGCCCCGCGATCATCGCCTCGGCCATCACGCCGACGCCCACGAACGAGAGCCGCACGCCTTCGAGCGCGTTCGCGTTCTCAGTCGCCCCGTCCATCACCGTCGCCTCCGTCGAACCACCCGGCAGTCTCTAAACGTCCGCGCCCGGCCGCCCCCCGACGCCGCGCGAGGATAGCGCAGCCGGCGCGAACCGCGCCACCCCGCCGCCCGCGCCCCGCACGTCTACAGCAGCTGAGCCCCCGCCCGGGGCATGCCGCCCTGGGCGAACAGGGAACCGGATGGCCAGGCCGGACGTGTAACTTCCAGGACTACCCGGACACCGACCTGGAGGGAACGGGGGCACGCCCCTCACGCCCATGAACCTCAAGCGCCTCACCCGCGGCCCCGTGCTGTGGATCG
>DATCVD010000176.1:0-7673 GCA_036567125.1 Pyrinomonadaceae bacterium
CCCGCGCCGCGCCCGCGCCGCCGCGCTCAGGTGGCGACCACGGCCGGCCGCCTGCCTTTCGCCGACCAGTCGTACTCCATGTAAGCGGCCGTCTCTTCGGCCTGCTCCTCACCCAGTAAACGCCCCACCGCGTAGAGAGACATGTCAATCCCCGCCGAGATTCCCGCCGAGAGGATGATCTTCCCGTTATCGACCACCCTTTCTGATTCGAGCACCGCTGTGTTCGGGGCCACCTCCCTGAGGAGATCGAAGGCTCCGTGGTGCGTGGTCGCCGACAGCCCTTCGAGCAGCCCCGCCCGCGCAAGGAGCAGCGCCCCCGTGCAGACCGAGAGCAGCAGCTCGACCTCCGCGGCGCGCCGCGCGATCCAACCCGTCAGCGCCTCGTTGTGCATCTCGCGCCGGGTGCCGTAGCCGCCGGGGACGAGCAGGACGTCCGGGCGGGGGCAGTCCGAAAGCGTGTGGGCTGGGTTGACGCTGAAGTTGTTTCGGGCGGCGACGGGGCCGGGGTTCTGTGCGACCGTGTACACGTTGAAGGGGTTAAGCCCGCTCCTGCGGCCGGCGACCGAGAAGACCTCGAACGGGCCGCAGAAGTCCAGAACCTCGACATCGTCGAAGATGAGAATGGCTACGTTTTTCATAGTCCTCACGACGCCCCGGCCGGGGCCGTCTGCCTGTCGATTCCGGTATGCGAGGCTGAGCGGGCGGCTCGCGGCGTGAGATTGCGCCCCCTTTTGACGCGGGCAAGATATTCCAACCCGGCCGGGCAGTCAACGGCGACACGGGCGGCGCGCGGGCGGCTGAATGTTCGCGGGCGTGGGGCGAGCTTGGTAAGGGTTTTCGCGCGGAGACGGGCGGGAGTACGAAGCGCGAGGACTCCGAGTCAAAAGAACCTCAGAGCCTCGCGCTTGGTACAACCGGGAAGGGGTTTGACTAGCGGGCCAGCGTCGGGAAGCCGCCTCCGCCTACTTGCACTTCGAGTAGCCGCAGTCGCGGCAGGAGTCGCAGCCCGAGGCGTGTTCGAGCTGGCCGCCGCACTCGGGGCACTCGCCGATGAGCGAGAAGTTGCGGTTCTCCGACTTCTCCGCGCCGGCCGCGCCGACGTGGACGACCGCCTGCGCGTAGGCCGCGGCGCGCGCCGAGTCGGGCTGGCTCTGCAAGCGCCGGTGCGTGAGCATGACGCACTCGGCGACGGCCTGCTCGGGGCTGGTCAGCAGACGCTCGTTAAACCAGACCGAGTGCGTGCCGGTCACCTTGTTCAGGCTGCGCGCGACCTCCTTCGCGTCGAAACCGCCGCGCAGCATCTTCGACGCCAGCAACCCGACGCCGCCTGAGATCGGCCCCGTGGCGAAGACTTCGAGGATGTCGCGCCCGTCGTGGTTGACCGTGACGTAGAGGTTCGCGCCGTCGAACGGAATCTGCCACGTGAAGCCGCGCAGCTCTCTGGGGCGCTCGATGCGCTGCGCCGACCGCTCCTCGGTCGCGCGCGCCGTCTCGACGGCCGAGCGCGGCGCGGTCTGCACCGAGATCGGCTCAAGGCTCGCGGCCGGCGCTTCGAAGCCCGTCCCGTCCGCCTGCGCGACGGCCGACTCGCCGACGATGACCGGGTCGCACGCCACCTCGCCCTTCGGCTCCTGCGCCTTGACGGCCGAGAGCACCTGCGAGTCGCGCGAGCCGTCGCGGTAGTAGCTGACGGCCTTGCAGCCCAACTCGCGCGCGAGGCGGTAGAGGTGATCGACCGACGCGAGCGTGTCGTCCTTCGAGCCGTTGCAGGTCTTCGACACGCCGTTATCGACGTGGCGCTGCGCGGCGGCGAGCACGCGCACGTGCTGCTCGGCCGAGATCGACATGGCCGAGATGAAGTAGCCGGGGAGCTCCCGCTCGTGCGCGACGACGTACTCGGCCGCGTAGTCGATCGAAGCCTGATCGGTCTGATCCACGTCGATGCCGAGCGCCTGCGCGGCGAGCGTGTGGACGTAAGTCCGCTTGCCGAGCGTGTCGTGGCGGACGTAGGCCCAGGAGAAGTTCGGCTCCACGCCCGAAGAGGTCTCGGCGACGAGCGAGATCGTGCCGGTCGGCGCGATGGTCGTCGTCTCGTAGTTGCGCGGCGAGAGCATGTCGGCGGGCACGCCGATCTCGTCGCGCAGGAACGCGTCGTAGGCTTCCTTGTTCGGGTGGTACTCGGCGAAGACGCCGCGCTCCGCGCCCAGCCGGCACGACTCCGTCCACGCCTCCCGCCGGACGAAGCGCATCACCTCTTCCATGAAGCGCGTCGATTCTTCCGAGCCGTAACTGATCTTCAGCCGCAGGCACAAGTCCGCGAAGCCCATGATGCCGAGGCCGACGGGGCGCGTGCGCTTGACCACGTCGTCGATCTCGGGCAGCGGCCACGCGCACACGTCGATGACGTTGTCGAGGAAGCGCACAGACCAGCGGACGGTCTCGCCGAGCGCGTCCCAGTCCACGCGCGCCTGCGGGTCGTAGAACTTCGCCACGTCGACCGAGCCGAGGTTGCACGAGTTGTTGAAGTGCAGGGCCTGCTCGGCGCACGGGTTGGTGGCATAGATCGGCCCCATCGAGCGGATCATGTGGTTGTGGCGGTTGACCTCGTCGATGAAGATGACGCCCGGCTCGGCGTAGCGGTGCGCCGAGGCGACGATGCGGTTCCACACGTCCGGCGCGAAGACCATGCCGGGGCGCGGCGGCTCCTCCCGCGTGCAGCGGTCGAGTTCGCCCGACTCCTGCGCGTCGCGGAACGCCGCGCGGTCGCGCAGCGTCAGGGTCGAGCCGTCGGCGCGGCGGAAGACCGCGTAGGGGCCGTCCTGCACGGGATCGAAAACGGGCTCGTCCCACGGCTGCCCGTCGAACGAGAGCTGGAACCACTCGCCGCCGTCGACCGCGGCGAAGAACTTGTCGGTGACGGTGACGCTGATGTTGAAGTTCGTCAGGCTGTGCTGATCGTTCTTCGCGTGGATGAACCGGAGCAGGTCGGGGTGATCGACGCGCATGATGCCCATGTTCGCGCCGCGGCGCACGCCGCCCTGCTTCACCGTGTCGGTCGTCGTGTTGAAGATGTTCATGAAGGAGACGGGGCCGGAGGCTACGCCGTGCGTCGAGCGCACCATCGAGCCTTGCGGGCGCACCTTCTCGAAGGTGAAGCCGGTGCCGCCGCCCGTCTGGTGGATGATCGCGGCGTCGGTCGCCGTCTTCATGATGCCGGCGATGGAGTCGGGCACGTCCAAGACGAAGCAGGCGGCGAGCTGGCCCGAAGGCTTGCCGGCGTTAACCAAGCACGGCGTGTTCGGCACGAACTCGCGGCGGAGCATGATCGCGGCCATCGCCTCGTAGAACTCGTCGCGCTTCGCCGGGTCGGTCTCGGCCAGAGAGACGTGGCCGACGACGCGCCGCACCACGTCCGACCACTCCTCGATGGGGTTGCCCTTCGCGTCCTTCAAGCTGTAACGCTTGCTGATGACCTTGCGGGCGTTGACGCCGAGTTCGGCGACCGGCGTCTTAGCTTTCCCTGTCCCCGCCCCCACGATCAGACTCCCCTGCGAAGCGTTCGGCTCGACGACTGTGCTCATGCTCTCTCTCTACTTTCCCGCCTGACTGCGGTGGCAATAATTTTCGGACGCGCGAAGAGACGGCTACCGAAAAGAATCGGCGCTTTGCGCGCCGTCTTTAAACTGTGGCTCGGAAACTGCGGCTGGCCCGAGACCGCGGGGGACGGGATTCCCTGCCAGTAAGGCCCCACGGGAGCGGGGCCTCGCCGGCTCGCCAACCCACACGGTCAAAACGGAGCGCAGTATACATACGCCCTTGTGCCCTGTCAATACCCACACCCAATATATTGTATCATCTTTTTGACGCAGTCCAATACAGTGGGCACGTTGAGGATTTACATTAACCAACGAAAGGCCGCCCGGCGGCATCAAAACTGGCCCGGAAAAGGGCGAAAGGGCAACGGATTTGACGACAGAAAACGGCCAACTTCGGGACACGATCCTGCGCGCGACGGCGGCCGACGGCGCTGTGCGCTGCATGGCCGCCGTGACGACGGACTTGGTCGCCGAAGCCGCCCGCCGGCACGACGCGTCGCCGACCGTCGCGGCCGCCTTGGGCCGGCTGATGACGGGCACGCTCCTGCTCGGTTCGGGGCTGAAGGAGTTTGATCGCCTGACCGTGCAGATCGTCTCGGACGGCCCCGTCGGCGGCATCACGGCCGAGGCCAACGCGCGCGGCGAGGCGCGCGGCTACGTGCGCGAGCCGCAGGCGGAAGTGCCTTTGAACGCGCGCGGCAAGCTCGACGTGAGCGCGCTCGTCGGCGCGGGGATGTTCTACGTCACCCACGAGTCGGGCTTCGAGCTCGGGCTGCACAGGGAGCCGTACCGCGGCTCGGTGCCCATCGTCTCCGGCGAGATCGGCGAGGACTTCGCGTACTACCTCGCGAAGTCGGAGCAGATTCCGTCGGCCGTGCTGCTCGGCGTGCTGGCGCGCGCGCGCGGGGACGGCACTTGGTTCGTCGAAGCGGCGGGCGGCCTGATCATTCAGGTGATGCCCGGCGCGGACGAGAAGACCATCGCCGGGATCGAGGAGGCGGTCAAACGCACGCCGCACATGACGGAGTTGATCCGCGCGGGCGCGCGCCCGAGCGATCTGCTGGCGACCGCGCTCGGCGGCGTGCCGTTCGAGATTTTGGAAGAGCGGCCCGTGCGCTTCGCGTGCTCGTGCTCGTACGACCGCGCCGTGTCGATGATCTCTTCGATTGAGCGCGCCGAGTTGGAGACGATCCTGCGCGAGGACAGGGGCGCGGCGATGACGTGCCACTTCTGCAACGAGACCTACCGCCTCGACGAGGCGGCGCTCGAAGGCATCCTCGCGGCGGCGGGCGCGCGCGCGTGAGTCCGCCGGGCGGCGGGTGAGGGTGCCGCCCCCGGAAGGTCTCGAAGGATGCGTCAGCCGCGGGCCGCGCGGAAAACTTTTGCGGAAGCGAAACGCGGGACGCTGATCAAAGTCAGCGTCCCGCGTTTCGCTTCCGCCGCGCGGCGGACTTCGGTTGTTCCGGCGCGTTACTTCGACGGCAGCAGGTCGTAGTTGCCGTGCTGGCGGTTGTGTTCGTCGAGCGCGCCCATCACGTCGGAGGTCTCTTCGAGCATCTGCCGGGTCATGGCGATGGAGTCGGAGAGTTGCTCGAAGTCGAGCGCGGAGACGCGCTCCGGCGTCGGCAGCGTGACGACCTGATCGTTGACGAGGCCGAAGAAGTTCTCGATGGACTGCAACTGCCCCTCGACGAGCTTCACCGAGCGCTCCAAGTCGCTGAAGGCCGCGAGGCGGCGGCGGAGGATTTCGACGTTGGCCTGCTGGATGCGGCGCGCGCGGTCGTCGGGCGCGTTCTCGACCGAGCGCTCGGCCTGCGTCAACTGGTTCTGCACGGCCTGCCGGTTGATCGAGCGGAGGTGGTTCTTGCGGCGGCGGTACACGTCGAGCAGATCGACGAAGTCCTCCCAGCGCTGCTCAAGGCTCTCGATGTTGGGCGGCACTTCCTTCGCGCCGGTGAACTTCACGTAGTTGTCGAAAATCTGCTTCTTGAGCCACTTGAGGTAGAGCACGGCCTCGCGCTCGCGCGGGTCGAACGTCTCGATCAAACGCTCGCGCTGCTTGCGGCGCATCTCGCGCAGCTGCTTGCGCTGCCGGTTGTCCACGAGCCGCCGGTAGACGGAGCTGGCCGGGATGGTGGCGAGGTACAGGCCCTCGGTGATGAGCGCCGCGCCGAGCGGGATGATCGAGCCGGTGTAGGCCGCGGCCACGGCGAAGCCGGCCATGCCCCAGAAGTTGACGGGCTCTTTGACCGCCTCTTTCAAGTACTGCAAATCGATCTTCTTCAAGTCAGCCATGACGACTCGCCCACCTTGCCTGCATAACAACTCGAACGCGCGAACGACGGCGGCCCACGTTTGACGGGCGCGGCCCCCGCGCCCCCGGATCACTTAGAGCCGCTAGGACGGCCGCTCGTTGTCCGTGCTGCCGCCGGCCGCGGGCAGCTGGCCCGGCGCGCTCGACGAAGCGCCGGGCAGCAGCCCCATGGTCTGCTTGTACTCCAGCAGCTTGTCCTGAAGCTGCATGTCGAGCGCCTCGCGTTCGATGTCCTGCATCTGCGCGTCCACGGAGGCCGAGCCGAGCTGCATCTTGGCCTCGGCGGCCGCCGCGCGGCGGTCGATCTTCTCGCGCATCTCGTTGAACGTCCCGGCGTCGTCGCCGAGTTGGAACGACTCCATCGTCTGCGCGAGCTGCTCTTGGAGTTTCGCCTGCTTCGACTGGTTGATGAGCTGCATCGCCTCGGCCGAGCGGCGCTGCATCTGCATGACGTAGTTGTCGCGCGCCTTCAAAGCCTGCTTGGAGGCGAGTTCGGCGTGCTGGAGCTGCTGGTCGGTGCGCTGGAGGTCGAGCTGGGCCTGCTGGAGCTGGCCGATGTAGGCCGTGGCGATGTCGTCGCGGCCCATCTTGATCGAGGCCTTGATCTTCGAGTCGAGATCGACGACCTGCTGCGAGAGCTTGTCCTTGTTTTTGGCGAGCAGGCGCTCGGTCGCCATCACCTGCGCGACCGAGTTGTTGAGTTCCGGCACGCGGTCGCGCATGTCGCGGATCGTCTGCTGTAGAACCAGCTCCGGGTCTTCGGTCTTCTCGATCAGACCGCCGAACATAGCCCGCAGGGTACGCTTCAGCCTGCTCCAAGTGCTCATCTTTTGGTCAGCTCCTCCGAAACCGTCTCCGACCGCCCGCGCCCGCGTCCCGCGCGCAACTGTATTACGAAGTAAACCTTTGCGCGGTTGCAGTTTCGGGCGCGTCTCGCGGCGAGTATATCAGGACTCGAATTGATTGCGGAAATCACTCGAACCGGCCGATGTCGCGGCGGTAGTGCAGGCCGTCCCAACTGATCCGCGAGGCCGCGCCGTAGCAGCGCGCGAGGGCTTCGTCGAGCGTCGCGCCGCGGGAGGTTAAGCCGAGGACGCGGCCGCCGGCCGTGAGCCAGCGCCCTTCCCGGTCGCGCTCCGTGCCGGCGTGGAAGATTTCGACGCGCGGGTCGGCGGCCGCATCTTCTAAGCCGTGGATGACCGCGCCGGTCTCGGGCCGTTCGGGGTAGCCACGGGCGGCGAGGACGACGCAGGCCGACGCCTCTTCCGTGAACCGCACGCGCGACCGGCCGAGGCGCGCGTGCGCGACCGACTCGAAGATTTCCGAGAGGTCGCTTTCGAGGCGGGCGAGGATGGCCTGCGCCTCCGGGTCGCCGAAGCGGACGTTGTATTCGAGCACGCGCGGGCCTTCCCGCGTGAGCATCAGGCCGACGAAGATGACGCCGCGGAAGTCCAGCCGGTCGGCCGCCAGCCCCGCGAGCGTCGGCTCGACGACTTCGCGCACGGCGCGCTCGTGCGTCGCCGCGTCTAACACCTGCGGCGAAGTGATCGCGCCCATCCCGCCTGTGTTCGGGCCGGCGTCGCCCTCGCCGACCCGTTTGTGATCGCGCGCGGGCGGCATCAGCGCGAAGTCGCGCCCGTCCGTGAAGAACAGCAGCGAGGCTTCCGGCCCCGTCATCGCCTCCTCGACGACGACGCGCCGCGCGGCCTCCGCGCCGACGCGCCCCTGCTCCATCAACTCCGCGACCGCGCGCTCGGCCTCGC
>DATCVD010000177.1:0-2342 GCA_036567125.1 Pyrinomonadaceae bacterium
CGCGCAAGGTGACGGCGCGCTCGTCGCGCGCGACGACGCGATCTTTGGTGTCGAGCAGTTCGAGCGCGACGCGCGCGTCGAGCGCGCGGCCCGAAGCGTTCTCGACGGCGAGCGCGACGCGGCTGCGTCCGCCGTCGAACGCGACGCGCGTCGCGCGCTCGTCAACGCGCAGGGCGTTGACGGTCAAGTCATCCGTCACTTTATGTTGGGCGAGCGCGACGCGGGAGACGTTGCCGCCGGCACCCGCGCACACCTGTAGACAGAGTAGAAGGGCGAGCCATCTACGGCGCATTGGGCACCTCCGAATGTGCCGCTGTGATGCCGCCCGGCGGAACTCAGGTTGTTGCGGGCCGATGAAAAATTTTAGATCGGGAACGACGAGCGCGGCCGGCGCGTACTCGGATTGCGGAGTTAGGAGTTAGGAGTTAGGAGTTAGGATTAGAGGAAGGTCAACTCGTCGGTTCATCGGCTCACGGATCAACCGATTAAAATGGCCCAGCGATCCGACGACTCAATTCTTCAACTCCTAAACCCTAAATCCTAAATCCTAACTTCTAACTCCTAACCCCTAAATCATAGGAGCGACGCCGGTGAAAAAGTTTTTGCGCCTCGGCTTCTTCGACCGCTATCGCGAGTACGGCCCCTTGTTCGTGCGCCTGATCGTCGGCTCGTTCCTCGTCTGGGGGACGCAGGACAACGTCTTCAGCCACGCGCGGATGCTGGAGTTCGCTGAGTTCCTGCGCGCGCACGGCACGCCCTTCCCGCTCGCCGCGGCGTTCCTGTCGGCCTACGCGCAGTTCGTCTGCGGCCTGCTCTACGTCTTGGGCGCGTTCACGCGCCACGCGGCAATCGTGATGATCTTTAACTTCGTCGCGGCCATCCTGATCGCGCACCTCGGCGACTCGTTCCGCGGCATGTTCCCGGCCCTCGTGATGCTCTTCACGTCCGCCTTCTTCCTCCTGCACGGCCCCGGAAAACTCTCCGTTGACGATGCGCTCGCGCGCCGCTGCCTCGGCTGACCGCGCCGCAACTCCCCGCCGCCTCCCGTCGCGCCCGAAAAATTTTCCGTCGGCACGCCGGGCAACCTGCGCGCGAAGTGGCCGCAACGAAGCGGCTGTCCGGAGGCCGCGAAATTTTTCTCGCGCCGCCGCGTAACTTTTAGCCTCCCCGCGCGCAGTACGTTCGGCAGTCAGCCACCGACCGACGAGAGCCAGCCGAGCTTGCCGGAAGAAACAACAGACGAGCGTTTGCTTGAGCGCGCGCGCGCGGGCGACGAGGCGGCCTTCCTCGCACTCTACGAGCGCCACCACGCGCCCGCCTACCGCTTCGCCCTCCGCCTGCTCGGCTCCGAGGCCCCGGCCGAAGACGCCGTCCACGACTGCTTCCTTGAACTCGTCACGCGCGCCGGCTTCGACCCCGCGCGCGGCTCCCTGCGCAACTACCTCTTCGGGGCCGTGCGCCACCGCGCGCTCCGGCAGTTCCGCCGCGCGGGCCGCGAGTGCGAGATCGCGGAAGCGGACGGGGCGAACGGCGCGACTAACGAGGCGCTGCGAGTTGCGGCATCCTCCGAGCCGCTCGGCCTGCTGCTCGGCGCGGAGTTGTCGGAGACGGTGCGCACGGCGGTCGCGCGGCTGCCGCCCTTGCAGCGCGAGGCGCTCCTGCTCTTCGAGTACGAGGAGCTGTCGCTCGCGGAAGTGGCGGAGGTGGTCGGCGCGGACGTGAATGCGGTCAAGGCGCGCCTGTTCCGGGCGCGCGCGGGTTTGAGAAAGTCGCTCGCGCCCTACCTGCTGGCGGGCGCGGAGGAGGCGCTGGCCGCGAAGGATTGAAGATGAAAAGCTCCCCGGACAAAAACAGTTTCGACGACGCCGCGCTGCGGCGCGAAAGTTTCGCCGAGGACGGGCTTGAGACGGCCGCCCCGGAAGATTCGTTCGCGCTCGACGCGGGGGCGGCGTCGGAGTTGAAGTCGCTGTTAGAGAGCTGGCGCGTGCCGGCCGCGCCGCCGTCTCTCCGCGCGCGCGTGGCCGCGTCGTACCGGGAACAGTTCAGCCGCCGGGAGGAGGAAGTGATGAACAGCATGACGAGCGCGGGCGCGGGACACTCCTACGCCTTCGCGCACGCGGAATACCACCTGACGATCCTCGAAGAAGAGAGACTTGCGAGCCGGCTGGCCGCGCGCGTGCGCGAGGTCGCGCGCGAGTCGGAGTTGACTTGGCCGGAACTGCGGCGCGACCCCGTGAACTTCACGCGCCGACTCGTCGCGGGCTACGCGCGGCTGGCGGCGCAGGCGCTCGCGCGCGAGAACGTGGGCTACGGTTTGGCCTCGGCCTTCGGCGTGCTGCTCG
>DATCVD010000178.1:0-3115 GCA_036567125.1 Pyrinomonadaceae bacterium
CGCGCGTCGCGGTCGTCGGCGACGGCAAGCTCGGGCTGCTGTGCGCGCAGGCGCTTCGCGCGACGACCGCGGCCGAGACCGTCACGCTCGTCGGCAAGCACGCGAACAAACTCGACATCGCGCGCCGCCGCGGCGTCGAAACCGTGCGGCTCGACGAATTGAGCGGCGCGAAGGCGCGCGCCTTCGACGTGGTCGTCGAAGCATCGGGCGCGGCCGCGGGCTTCGACCTCGCGCTCTCGCTCGTGCGCCCGCGCGGCACGCTCGTCCTCAAATCCACCTTCCACGGCGAGGCGCGGTTCGATTCGGCGCGCGTCGTCGTCTCGGAGATCAGCGTCGTCGGCTCGCGCTGCGGCCGCTTCCGGCCCGCGCTCGAACTGCTCCGCGCGAACGCCGTCGATGTCGCCAGCCTCGTCAGCGAAACGCACCCGCTCTCGGACGGCCTCCGCGCGATGGAACGCGCCGCCGCCCCCGGCGTCCTGAAAGTGCTGCTGAAGCCATAGCTGTTATGTAGCTGTTAGCTGTTAGCGATTAGCTGTTAGCCGGAAGAAAAACGCGCGCCGGGCCGCGCCCCGTGCCTCCACTAAGCGAATGTCTGAAAGCTAACAGCTAACAGCTAACAGCTAACAGCTTCTTCCCCATGCGACTGAAAGCCAATCTCGCGGCCGACGGGGCGCTCGTCTTGACGACGCTCGTGTGGGGCACGACGTTCTTCATGGCGAAGGACATCCTGACCTCGTGGCCGCCGCTCGCGTACATGGCGGTGCGCTTCGGGCTGGCGGCCGTGGTGCTCGTCGCGCTGTTCGGGCGGACGGTCGCGCGCGCGAACCGGGCCGAGTGGCGCGCGGGCGCGACGCTCGGCCTGTTGATGGGGACGGGCTTCGCGCTGCAAGCGGTCGGGCAGGTTTACACGACCGCGTCGAAGTCGGCTTTCGTGACGGGGCTGACGACGCCGCTCGTGCCGTTCGTCGCGTTCGCCGTCCTGCGCGCGCGGCCGTCAGTCGAAAATCTGGTCGGCGTCGCGCTCGCCACGCTGGGCGGGCTGCTGATCCTCGCGCCGCAGGACGAGACGGGCGTCAACCTCGGCGACCTGCTGACGCTCGTGGCGACGACCACCTTCGCGCTGCACATGACGCTGCTCAGCCTCTACGCGCGCCGGCACGACGTGCGGCGGCTGACCGTCCTGCAAATCATCTCAATCGCCGTGCTCGTCTGCTTCGCGTGGGCGGTGATGCGCGCCGCGGGCGCGGCCGCCGGACTCGACGCCGTGCCGGAGTTCGTCGCGCGCGAGTCCGCGCCGCTCGCGTTCGGCGCGCGCATCGTCGCGCAGCTCGCCTACCTCGCCGTCGTGGCGACGGTCGCGGTCTTCTTCCTGTGGACGTGGGGCCAGTCGCGCACGACGGCGACGCACGCGGCCGTCATCTTCAGCTTGGAGCCGGTCTTCGCCACCTTCTTCGCCGTTCTCGCGCGCGGCCCCGAAGAGTGGATGGGCGGGCGCGGCTGGGCGGGCGCCGGCCTCGTCTTCGCCGGCATCATCGTCTCGGAGCTGCGCTGGGCCAAGCGGGGCGGGGCGGTCGATGAGAAGGATGAAGTGCCCGACGAGGGGGAAGTGCTCGAAGCCGAGCGGACGCTTCCCTGAGCGCGCACGCGTCAACGCGACTTCAGGACGGCGGCGTTCGAGTTCATGAAGACGCGAATCTCGTGCGCCGTGAAGAACCAGCGCGACTCGTCGCCGTAGGCGTTCGACAGAAACTCTAACAGCCCGTCTTCCGAGAACGGCCCCAGCGAGGTCATGTAGTCCTCGTATTCGTCCTGAATCTCGCGCCAGTCCGCGTAACGCTTGCGCGAGATGATCACGCGGCCGGAGCGCAGGTAGATCAGGTGGGCGGGCGGGGCCGTGTCGTTCATCGCCTTCGCCGGGCGGGCCGCGCGTCAGAGCTTGACCCAGTGGATGTCGACGACGGGGCTGTTCGGGTCTTTCAGCGAGCGCAACTCGACGACGAAGCCGTTCCTGAGCCGCCACACCTTCGAGGTGCTGATCTCGTTGTCAGATTCTTCGCTCGGCCTCCCGTGCCGCTCGGTCAGCCGCCGCAGCCACGCGTCGAAGACTTCGCCGCGCCGCCCGAAGGCGTAGACGCCGACGGCCACGTCGTAGAGGCTGCCGCGCTCCCCGAAGTGAACCCGCGCGCGGCCGTCCATTCCCTCGAACTTCGCCGTCCAGACCAGCTCGCTCACGTCGGCCTTATGAGCACGGACGGGCCGCGCGCCCGCCTGCTCAATCGCGCGCCGCGCGTCGTCGAAACTCATCCCCCAACTGACCGCGGGGAAGTCGCGGAAGAAGTCGGACGGCTCAAGCATCTTCACCTCTTCCGAGTCAGACTTCGCCGCCGCGCCGGGGCTGGGCTGTTGGGCGGCGCGCGCGACGGCGGCGTCCGCGACGACGAAGATGAGCGGCAGGAGCGCGAGCAGGCCGGCGAGTTTTAGCTTGAGCTTCATTCTAATTCGTTCTCGAACTTCGGTAGGCCGGCGCGACTAATTTCACGGGAGGCGGGCGCGCGGCGAGGCGTTGACGCAACCGAGCGCCCCGCGCGTCGTCGGTCATGCGGGGCGGGCGCGAGTCAACTGCAATTCGTGAGCGCGTTCGTGCAGAGCGTGCCGGGCGCGGCCCAGCCGCGCCTGCCTTTGTACTCGACCTGCGTCCACGCGCCCGCGCAGCCGCGCAGTTTCACGCCCTCGGCCTCGACGGGCAGGCGCGCGACGACGTTGGCCCGCTTCGTCGTCGCCTGATAGAGCGGCGTGCCGGGCGGGTCGAAGCCGCCGACGCCGTCCACGCCGAGCGCCGCCGCGTAGACCCAGCCCGTGCCGCTGAAGAAGCTGCGCGGCTCGTCGCTGCCCTGCTCGACGGCGCGGTCGATCCGCACCCAGTCGCCCGACGATCCCGTGATGTGGACTTCGATGCCCTCGGCCTGCTGGTTCGGCAGGTTGCCGATGATCGCGTGCTGCGTCCCCGGCCCCGAGCGCACGTTCAGCCCCTTCGGGTCGGGGTCGTTCACGTAAGCCTTCACGTCGCAGGGCACGACGCGGCCCTCCGCCGGCCTCCGCCGCGCGGCCGCGCCGC
>DATCVD010000179.1:0-3730 GCA_036567125.1 Pyrinomonadaceae bacterium
GCCCCGCGAGCGAGACGCGCGCCGCGGCCGCGGGCGAGGCGCGCGACGAAGACGGCGACCGCGCGGGTCACACCTTGCGGCAGGCGGTGGCGACGCCGGCCTTCTGGGTCTTCGGACTGGCGAGCGCGACCTACGGCCTGACGGCTTCGGGCATCGCGCTCTTCAACGAGTCGATCCTCGCCGAGCGCGGCTTCGACGCCTCCGTCTATCACCGCAGCCTCGTCGTCGGCGCGCTGACCGCGCTCGCCGGCAACTTCCTCGGCGGCTGGCTGTCGGCGAAGTGGCGGATGAACCGGCTGCTGGCGTTGGCGATGGCGCTGCTCGCGGGCGCGCTCGTCGCGCTGCCGCACGTCCGCGAGGAGGCGCACGTCGTGGCCTACGCCGTCGTGATGGGGCTGGCCGGCGGCTTCGTCATCGTCATCTTCTTCAGCTTCTGGAGCCGGGCGTACGGGCGCGCGCACCTCGGCGAGATTCAGGGCGCGGCGCAGGCTTTAACGGTCGTGGCCTCGGCCGCGGGGCCGCTGCTCCTCGCCGAGTGCGTCACGCGCACCGGCTCCTACGCCGCGATGTTCTACGCGCTGGCGGCGGTCGTCGCAGGTCTCGGAGTGAGTGCGCTCGCCGTCCGCCTCCCGCGCCCGCGAACTCCGGCGCGGGGCGACAGTCTCACGGCGGAAAGTTGAACGATGAAGCCGACGGAGACGGGCCGCCTGTACGACCGCATCGCCTCTTGGTGGGACAGCCGCGAGGGGGAATCGACGGCCGGCGTCCGCTTCGTCCGAGCGGCCGTCGGGCACTGCGCCAACAAAGGGAACGCGCTCGACGTGGGCTGCGGCAGCGGCGGCCGCATAATCGACGCGCTGCTGGACGCCGGGTTCCGCGTCACCGGGATCGACGTGTCCGGGGCCATGCTCGGCTACGCGCGACGACGCCACCCCGGCGCGCGCTTCATCGCGGGCGACATCTGCGAGTGGGGGCCGGCGGATCGGTACGACTTGATAGTCGCGTGGGACAGCATCTTCCACGTGCCGCACGCGGAGCAGCGCCGCGTGGTCGCAAAGTTGTGCGACGCGCTCGCGGGCGGCGGCGTGCTCCTGTTCACGGCGGGCGGCGTGGACGGCGAGATCACGGGGCGGATGCAAGGGGAGGAGTTCTACTACAGCTCGCTGGCCGAGGACGAATACCTGCGGACGCTCAAGGGGCGCGGCTGCAAGTGCGTCCTCATGGAGCGCGATCAGCACCCGGAAGATCACGTCGTCTTCATCGCGGTGAAGAGCTGACGACCGCCCGCTCCCGTCGGCGGCGCTCGGCGCGACGACGGGAGCCGCGCGGGCTGGCGCGGGCGCGGAACCTCGCGGCGCGCGGCTTCTTTACCGCGGGCCGCCGGTGCGACTATCATGCGCCCGGCAGTTAGACCGCTCAGGGGCGGTTCAAGTCAGCGAGTCCTTCCGACAGGAGAATCCTTATGTTCAAGCGAGTCAGCATTCCTTTCTCGGCGGCCTTCGCGCTCGTCGCGGCGCTCCTGATTTTCTGCGCCGCCGCCCGCGCGCAGAACGGTTTACCGCCGCTCATCGACCGCGAAATCTTCTTCGGCAACCCGGAGATCGCCGGCGCGCAGATTTCGCCCGACGGCAAATACGTCGCGTTCCGCAAGCCGCACAGGGACACGATGAACATCTGGGTCAAGCGCGCCGACGAGCCGTTCGAGCGCGCGCGCCTCGTCACCGCCGAGACGAAGCGCCCGGTGCGCAGCTACTTCTGGTCGCGCGACGGCAAGTACATCCTCTTCGTCAACGACTTCGGCGGCGACGAGAACTTCAACGTCTACGCCGTCGATCCGGCCGCCAGCCCGGCCGCGGGCGCGGAAGTCCCGGCGGCGCGCAACCTGACGGACGCGAAGAAGGTGCGCGCCGTCATCTACGAAGTCCCGCGCAGCGACCCCGACGCCATCTACGTCGGCTTAAACGACCGCGACGCGCGCTGGCACGACCTCTACAAGCTGCGCCTCTCGACCGGCGAGCGCCAGCTCGTCAAACAGAACACGGATCGCTTCGACTCCTACCAGTTCGACAACGCGGGCCGGCTCCGCCTCGCCACCCGCGTCCCCGAAAGCGGCGACACCGAAATCCTGCGCCTCGACGCCGACGGCAAGGCGACGAAGATCTATTCCTGCAACGTCTTCGAGTCCTGCTCGCCCGTCCGCTTCGACAAGGGCAACCAGCGCGTCTACCTCATCACGAACAAGGGCAACGTCGATCTGATCCGCCTCGTGCTGCTCGACCCGGCGACGGGCAAGGAGGAGCTGGTCGAGTCAGACCCGGCGAACCGCGTCGACTTCGGCAGCGCGCGCTTCTCCGACGTGACCGACGAGATCATCTACACTGCTTACGACGACGACAAGCCGCGCACCTACTTCCGCGACAAGTCGTTCGAGGCCGACTACAAGCTGCTGCAAAAGCAGCTTCCCGGCAAAGAACTCTCCTTCGGCTCTTCGACGAGGGACGAGTCGGTCTGGATGCTCACGGCGTGGAGCGACACCGAGCCGGGCGAGAGCTACATCTTCGACCGCAAGACGAAGAAGCTCTCGAAGCAGTACAGCGTCCGCCAGCGGCTCCCGCGCGAGCACATGGCCGAGATGCGCGTCGTCCGCTACAAGTCTTCGGACGGCCTTGAGATTCCGGCCTACCTGACCTTGCCGAAGGGCGTCGCGCCGAAAAATCTGCCGGCCATCATCATGCCGCACGGCGGGCCGTGGGGGCGCGACACTTGGGGCTACGACTCCTACGCGCAGTTCGCCGCCAACCGCGGCTACGCCGTGTTGCAGCCGAACTTCCGCGCCTCGACCGGCTTCGGCAAGAAGTTTCTGGACGCCGGCAACAACCAGTGGGGCGAGCGGATGCAGGACGATCTGACGTACGGCGTCCGCTACCTCGTCGCGCAGGGCATCGCCGACCCGAAGCGCGTCGGCATCTGGGGCGGCTCTTACGGCGGCTACGCCGCGCTCGCCGGCATCACGTTTACGCCCGACCTCTACGCGGCCGCCGTCGCGGAGGTCGCGCCGTCGAACCTGATCACGCTGCTCGAAACGATCCCGCCCTACTGGGAGTCGTTCCGCGTCGTCTTCTACAAGCGGATGGGCGACCCGAACACGCCCGAAGGCAAGGCGCAACTGCTCCGGCAGTCGCCGCTCTCGCACGTCGCAAAGATCAAGACGCCGCTCCTGATCACGCAGGGCGCGAACGACCCGCGCGTCAACAAGCGCGAGTCCGACCAGATCGTCGTCGCCCTGCGCGAGCGCAACTACCCGGTCGAGTACATCGTCGCGCCGGACGAGGGGCACGGCTACGCGCGGCCGGTGAACAACATGGCCGTGCTCGCCGCGGCCGAACGGTTTCTGGCGAAGCACTTGGGCGGGCGCTACCAAGAGTCGATGACGCCGGAGGTCGCCGCGCGCCTCAAGGAGATCACGGTCGACGTGAAGACCGTGGCCGTGGCGGCGAAGCCGACGCAGTAGTTTTTCTTCGGCGCGAAGGTTAAGGGGAAGCGGAATGAACGGCTTGAATCTATTTTCCGTAACCGCCCGCGGACTTCCGCCGTGGGCGGCCTTGTTGCTCCTGCTCGCCGCGCCGGTCGCGTGCGCGGGTCAGGACGCCGCGCAGGCGGGGCGGGCGGCGGCGCTGATCCTGACCTCGAACCCGGTCTCCATGCCGGTCTTCATCGGCATCCTGATGCT
>DATCVD010000180.1:0-2256 GCA_036567125.1 Pyrinomonadaceae bacterium
CGCGCGTCGCGCGCGGCGTAGAGCTTGAACTCGGACGCGGTCGGGTTGCCCAAGCCCTCGTTCGGGTGAACCTCCACGTCGGCCGGGTGCGCGACCGAGACGAGTTGCAGGCGGTCGATGAAGAGCGCCTCTTCGAGTTCGTTCGTCACGCGCAGCTCGTACCGCCCGTCGCGCTCCCGCAAGAGGTCGCCGCCGATGCGGACGTACTCGGTCGGGTCGGGCGCGGCGCGCACGCCGGGCGCGGCCCAGTAGCCCAACTCGCCGCCGCCCATGAAGTCGGTCAGGAACTCGAACCGCTCGCCGTTCCACGCGTAGAGGTACGGGCACGACGAAGGCTTGCGGTCGAGTTCGGTGACGGGCAGCGTCGTCGCGTTCTTCGTCGCCGCGAACTCGGCCTCGGCCTGCACGACGCCCGAAGGCCAGAGGATGCGCACCGCGTCGGCCGACTGCCTGCTGCCGAGGCCGAAGACGATGTCGGCGGGCGCGGGCGCGGGGCTCGCGGCGTAGGCTTCGAGCTTCTGCCGGAGGCTGCCGGCGCGCGCCTCGATCTTCGCGCCGACGCCGCCGCGGTTGCTGACCTTGCCCGCGAGCCGCACGCGCACGGAGTTGTTCCGGCTGCCGCCCTCGTTGCGCAGGAAGCGGAGCGCGCCCGCGCCGTCGCGCACGAGCAAGTCCGTGTCGCCGTCGCCGTCAACGTCGCCGGACGCGAGGCCCGCGCCGGACGCCGCCGCCTTCAAGGAGAGGCCCGCAACGGCCCGCTCGCTCACGTCCGCCCAGCCGTCGCCGAGGTTGCGCTGGACGCACAGGCCGTCGGCCGACACGGTCAGGAGATCGAGCAGCCCGTCGTTGTCGTAGTCGATGAACTGCGCGGCGAGCGCGCCGCGCGTGCCCGCGGGCGACGGCGCGATTCGGAAGCGGCCGCGGCCGTCGCTCAGGGCGAGGAGGCCCGGCGCGGCGCGGCTGCCGAAGAAGAAGTCCGTGAACTCGTCCTTGTTCACGTCGCCGGCCGCGACCGACGCGAAGTCGCCCTTCGCTTCGAGGCCGGCCTCGGCCGCCGCGTCGCGGAACGTGCCGTCGCGCAGGTTGCGGAACAGCTTCGGGGCCGCGTTGTGCGCGACGACGAGCAGGTCGACGTCGCGGCGGTTGTCGTAGTCGGTCGGCACGACCGCGACCGCGTTGCCCGCGGCCGCGACGCCGGCCTGCGCCGTCACGTCCGCGAACGTGCCGTCGCCGTTGTTCCGCAACAGCAGGTTCGGCGCGGCGGGCGACTCATCCGGCAAGCGCGGCGCGGGGCCGGCGGCGGGCTGCGCGAGTGCCTTGGTGAGATCGGCGAAGCCCGCGACGAAGATGTCGAGGTCGCCGTCATGATCCGCGTCGAGGAACGCGGCCGACATGGTGGCGTGCGGGTAGGCGGGAATTTTCGACGCCGCGGTCGCGTCCGCGAAGCGGCCCCCGCCCTCGTTGCGGTAGAGGCCCAAACCGCCGACGCCGAACACGAGCAGATCGGGCCTTAAGTCGTTGTCGAAATCGCCCGCGACCGCGCCGACGGTCGGACGCTTCTCGGCCGCGAGCGCACCCGACTGCGCGGTCACGTCGGCGAACTTGCCGCCGTCGTTGCGGTAGAGGCGGCGCGATCCTTGATCGGCCGCGAACAGATCGAGGTCGCCGTCAGAGTCGAAGTCGAAGAGCGCCTCGCCGCGGGGGACGGGGACGCTCACCACGGCCGAAGACCGTTCGCCCTGCACCACAATCGCCGGCTGCTCGGCCGCGCGTTCGACCGCGTGCGAGCCGGGCAGGGCGGCCGAGGTGTCATCTTTGAAAGAGACTTCGGGCGTGGCACGGTTGACGAGATCGGGTTCGGCCCCCGTCGAGGTGACGGCCTCACTGTAGCGGCCCTGTTCGAGGTAGTTCTGCCCGATGATCGTCGCCGCGCCGCTCTGCCTCAGGGTTTGAAATTGCTGCATGGCGCGCTGGCCCTCGTCGCGCTGGCCGGCGCGCAAGAGCGCCGTGCCGAGGTTGTAGAGCGCCGTGCCGTTGTAAGGCTCGGCCGCGAGCGCGGTGCGCAAGGCCGCGACCGCCTCGGGGAACTTGCGCTGCTGGACGTAGAGCTGGCCGAGTTGGACGTTCGCGCCCACGTCGCGCGGATCGACTTTCAGCACGCGCTGGAAGTGCGCGGCCGACTCGTCGAGCCGGCCCTGCTGCCGCGCGATGAGGCCGAGCAGGTAGTGCGGCTGCGGCGCGTCGGGCGCGGCGGCG
>DATCVD010000181.1:0-6605 GCA_036567125.1 Pyrinomonadaceae bacterium
CGGGCGGCCCAGCCGCTCCAACTCGCCCATCCGCCGCAGCCGCTCGGTCGCCGCCGACGCGGGCCGCGCCACCAGCCAGTACGCGCCCACCGCCAGCAGCGTGACGCAGACGAAAATGGAAAGGGTGATGATTAGAATCATTTTGGAAACCAGTGAATCGTGAATCGTGAATCGTGAATCGAAGAAGGTTTGATCTATTTACGATTCACGATTCACGATTCACGGCTCTTTCAAATCTTGATCCTCAGAATCTTCCGGATCACCAGCATGCCGGTGACTTGGAGGAACATGGCGGCGGCGACGAGCTTGTGCCCGCGCGGGTCGCGCCAGAGCACGCTCATGTAGTCGGGGTTCATCACGGTGACGGTCAGCGCGACGAAGATCGGCAGGCCGCACAGAATCCACGCCGACATGCGCGACGAGGTCGTCAGCGTCTTCAGGTCTTCCATGATGCGGAAGCGGTCGCGGATCGTGTGGCCGACCTTTTCGAGAATCTCCGCGAGGTTGCCGCCCGTCTCGCGCTGGATGAGGATGGCCGTGATGCACAGGCGCAGGTCTAAGAGCGGGATGCGCTGCGCGAGGTTTTCGAGCGCGAGCTTGAGCGAGAGGCCGAGGTTCTGCTCCTCGTAGGTCTTGCGAAACTCGGTCGCAATCGGCTCCGGCATCTCGGTCGAGACCATGTGCAGCGATTCGGGGAAGGAGTGGCCCGCCGACAGCGAGCGGCTCATCAGCTCCAGCGCGTCGGGCAGGTGTTCGAGGAACTTGTTGAGGCGCTTGCGCCTCGCCCACACGACGTGGACGAACGGGACGGCGGACGCGACGAGGCCGGCGACGACGATGATGATCAGCGAGATCGTCAGCACCGACGCGGCGAGCGCGGCCAGCATCCCGGCCATCACCGAGAACATCACGAGGCGCGTGACCGTGATCTGCAAGTCCGCCTGATCGAGCATCTGCTTGAGCTTGGCGGCCACGGGCACGTTCAGCAGCGCGCGGTTGACGGCCGGAATCTCGCTCATCAACTCCTGCCGCGCGAGCTGAATCTCCACGTCCTCCACGCTCGCCGAGTGCAGAAGCGCCTCGGCCAGACGCTGCTGAAGCCGCTGCCGGCGCTTCTCCGACCCGCGCGTCGCCGCCAGATACAGCGCGAACGTCAGGAACAGGCAGAAGACGAAAACGACGAATGGAATCATGGGGTCACCAAGGAAGCTATTAGCTGTTAGCTATTAGCTTTTAGCCGGAAACAATCTGTTTTCAACGCTCTGACCGATCTCGGTTTCGGTCTTGTTAACAGCTAACAGCTAACAGCTAACAGCTATTAGCTTCTTTCCAACGGCTAGTCTTCGAAGAAGACGCGCGGCAGCTGCATGCCGTACTGCTTGAGGCGCTCGGCGAAGCGGGGGCGGACGCCCGTGGGGCGGAAGCGCCCGACGACGCGGCCGTCCTTTTCGACGCCCTTGCGCTCGAACTGGAAAATCTCCTGCATCGTGATCACGTCGCCCTCCATGCCCGTGATCTCGGAGATCGAGGTGACGCGGCGCGTGCCGTCGGAGAGGCGCGCGGCCTGAATGACCAAGTTGATGGCCGAGGCGACCTGCTGGCGCATCGCGCGATCCGAGAGGCGCATCCCCGTCATCTGGATCATGGTTTCGAGGCGGGCCAGCGCGTCGCGCGGCGTGTTGGCGTGGATCGTGGTGAGCGAGCCGTCGTGGCCGGTGTTCATGGCTTGCAGCATGTCGATGGCCTCGCCGCCGCGCACCTCGCCGATGACGATGCGGTCGGGCCGCATGCGCAGGGCGTTCTTGACGAGGTCGCGCTGCGTCACCTCGCCGCGCCCCTCGATGTTGGGCGGGCGCGTTTCGAGGCGGACGACGTGCGGCTGCTGCAACTGCAACTCCGCCGAGTCCTCAATCGTCACGATGCGCTGCGTCTCGGGGATGTAGGCCGAGAGGGCGTTGAGCAGGGTCGTCTTCCCCGCGCCCGTGCCGCCGGAGATGAGGACGTTCAGGCGCGCCTCGACGCACATCTCGAACATCTCGGCCATGTCCTTCGTCAGCGCGTCGTACTCGATGAGCTTCGCCATGCGGAGCGGGTCGGAGCCGAAGCGGCGGATCGAGAGGACGGGGCCGTCCAAAGCGAGCGGCGGGATGATGGCGTTGACGCGCGAGCCGTCCTTGAGGCGCGCGTCCACCATCGGCGAAGACTCGTCGATGCGGCGGCCGACCGAAGAGACGATGCGCTCGATGACGCGCATCAGGTGCTCGTCGTCCTTGAAGGCAACCTCGGTGCGCTCCAACCGCCCGCCGCGCTCGATGTAGATGTTCTGCGGCGCGTTGACGAGGATGTCGGAGACCGAGGGGTCGGCGAGCAGCGGTTCGAGCGGGCCGAGGCCGAACAGCTCGTGCCGCACCTCCTCGACCAGCCGCTCGCGCTCCGTGAACGAGAGCGGCATGTTCTCGACCGCCAGCAGCCCCTCGGCGAGGCGCGACACCTCGGCGTGCAGCTGCTCCGGCTCCAACTGGCCGAGCTTCGTCAAATCCATCCGGTTGATGATCGCGCGGTGCAGCCGCGCCTTCATCTCTTGGAACGAGTGCTGGCTGTTCTGGCCTTGCGCGGCGGCGTCGTCGCCGGTGCCCGCGCGCGCGAGCACCGGCGCGGCCGGGGCGTTTTCCCTGACGAGTCTTTCGCGGAGTGACATGGTGAAAAGCCGTTAGCTGTTAGCCATTAGCGGTTGGCTTCTGCGCGTTCGCGCCGCCAACCCGTTCGCCCGCAGCTTCGTGCTCGACCTCCTTGATTTCGGTTTGGCTAACAGCCAACAGCTAATAGCCAGCAGCTAGCTGACCGTGGCGGGCAGCTTGCCCTTGTTGAAGCGCGCGCCGAGGCCGCCCGCGGCGTCGGCCTTGCCGACCGGGCGCTTGAAGATCGACTGCCAGAGGCCGCGGCGCGGCGCGGTGACGGGCGAGGCCGACGACGCGCCCGTGACGGCGTCGGCGATCTGGCGAATCTCCTGCGCGATGCGCGACTGCGGGTCGGACTCGACGAGCGGCTTACCTAAGTTGATCGAGTTGACCGCGACGTTGTAGTCGCTCTGGATGTGGCCGACGACGCGCTCGCCCAAGTAGCGCTCGACCTGCTTCTCGTCCAGCTCGATCTGCTTCGACCAGCGGTTGACGACGACGCGCACCTTGTGGCGCGGGTAGCCGAGGCGGTCGAAAATCTGGAGCGTGCGCTGCGTGCTGCGGATCGCGGGGATGTCGAGCGTGAGGACGAGGATGATCTCGTCGGACTGGTCGAGCGCGGCCAGCGTGATCGAGTCGAAGGTGTGCTGCGGGTCGATGACGACGTAGTCGTGGCGCTCGCGCAGCAGCTCGATCAGCTCGAAGACGTGCTCGGCCTCGATCTCCTCGGCCAGATCCGGCTCGCCCGGCGCGGCGAGCAGCGAGAGGTGCGGCGAGTGCGGCGCGAGGTAGGTCTTCAAGAGGGTGTCGTCCACGCGCGCGCGGTTCTCGACGAGGTCTGCGACCGAGTACTTGGGCTGCGCGCCGAGGTAGAGGGCGAGATCGCCGGCCTGCAAGTTGAGATCGACGAGCACGGTCGGGGCGCTGATCGAGGCGGCGAGGTTCGTGGCGAGGAACGACGTGCCGCAGCCGCCCTTCGACGAGAAGACGCTGACGGCGCGGCCGCGCTTCTTGGGCGCTTCGGCGAGCGCCGCGCAGAACTCGTGCGTGCGGCCGAGGACGGTCGAGAACTCGTCGGCGATGACGGGCAGGCGCAGGAAGTCGCGCGCGCCCGCGCGCAGGCTGCGGAGGATCAGGTCGGGCGAGGAGTCGCGCGCGGCGCAGATGATGGCGGTGCGCGGGCACTCGGCGGCGACGCGCGCGACGTAGCGCAGGCCCGCCTCGGTCTCCGCGCCGAGCGTGATGATCGCGGCGTCGGGCCGCAGGCGGACGATCTCCGGGTGGAGCTGGTCGGTCTCGTCGCCCGCGACGAGCAGGCGCGTCTCCTCGTGCGCCGCCAAGGCGTTGCGCAGCTCCTTGAGCGATTCGAGGCCGGCGCTCAGCACGGCGAAGGTCAGCGGTCGCGTGTTGGTATTCATAGCTGTTAGCCGTTAGCCGTTAGCTGTTAGCCAGAAGCAATCAGTCCTGGTTTTAGTCCCGTTTTGGTTTCGCTGATAGCTAACAGCTAATAGCTAACAGCTTCTTCAGATGTTGTTCGGAACCCAGCCGGAGTTTTCGCCGGTGAGGGTCGTGCGGTAGCGGGGCATGCGGATGGTCGTGCCGACGACGGGCACGACGAAGTTGAAGTCGTAGTCGTGAATCTCGACCGTGACCGTGCCGGCGGCGACGCCCCACCCGGCGTGGGTGACGACCACCTTGTCGGCCGTCAGATCGTTGACGAGCGGCGAGCCCGTGCCGGCCGGGTTGCCGTAGATGGCGACGTTCCTGATCTCGGCGAGCGCCTTGTCGGACTTCGGCTGGTTGACGGCGTAGCGCGCGCCGCGGCGGGCGGCGTCGGTCAGGGCGTTGTGCACCCAGAGCAGGCGGCCGAGTTCGAGGACGGCGAAGATGAGGGCCAGCAGCACCGTCGCCGCGATGGCGAACTCGACGAGCGCCGCGCCGCGCTGGCCGCGCCTCCGGGTCGCTTTCGTTGTCGTCTCGCGTCTCATCTTTTTTCTCTTTCGTCGGGCCGGCCGCGCTTCAGTGGACGAGCTGCCGCATCGTGCTGCTCGGTTTGACGTCGACGGCGAGCGAGAGCGAAGGGCTGTTGGTCAGCTTGCCGAGGTCGAAGACGGGCGTGTAGCCGTAGCCGTCGATGGAGACGGTGACGGTCTGCACGGCGGGGCCGACCTTGTTCGGCGTCACCTTCACCTGCGCGGTCGTCAGGCCGGCGACGACGGGCGTCCCGGTGCCGGCCGGGTTGCCGAAGACGACGAGGTTCTTGGCCGTCGCGTCGGACGCGCCGGGCGGCTGGCTGATCTGGTAGCGCGCGCCGGCGCGCGTGGCCTTGGCGAGCGTCGAGTAGGTGTGGAAGAAGCGGCCGAACTCGGCCGTCGCGCCGACGAGCATCAGCAGCAGCGGGACGACGATCGCCAGCTCGACGAGCTGCGTGCCCCGCTCGTCGCGCGCGGCGGCGCGAACCAGACGGCGGAACGCGCGCGCGGGATGGGCCGAGGCGCGCGCCGCGCGGCGGCGGGCGGAAAGTGTGGCGGGTCGCTTGCGTGTCGCGTGCATCGTCGTCTCCTGCTCACTTGTAGAGGACGGGGATCGCAAGCTCCGGCGAGGGCGAGCCGCCGGTCGGGTCGAAGCCGCCGCGGCCGAGCACGGTGCGCAGCTCGATGTACTCGACCTGAATGTCGCCGCCGTTGCCGCCGTCGACCTTCGAGCGGAGGAAGAAGGCCGCGAAGCGGTCGATCTTGACGGAGTCGCGGCCGCTGCCGAACTCGCTCTCCTTGATGATCGGGACGATCACGACGCGGCGGTTGCGCTTGCCCGTGCCGCGCGCCGGCTTCTGGAAGATGTCCGCGCCGGGTTCGCTCAGCGGATCGTCGATGGCCTTCTGCGCGTTGAGGTAGTCCTCGTAGGTGATGCCTTCCTTGACGTTCTCGTCGGGCGGGTAGCCGGCGGGGTCGAGGCCGCCCTCGTAGATGCCGAAGCGCGTGTTCAAGCCCTGCCGCACCGCGCCGGCCGAGACGCCCGGCTTCGTCTGCACGGAGTTGCCGGCCGTCACGCAGTTGCGCACGCCCTGCCCCAAGCCGATGCGGTCGTCGGACGCGCCCGCGCCGTCGATGGCGAGAATCTGGTAGTTGCCCGGCGAGACCCCGCCGCCCGGCGGCCGGCGGATCGTGTAGGTCTCGCCCGGTATGAAGTAGGCGTTAGGCTCCTCGTCGATGGCGGTGACGGGGATGTAGTCGCAGAAGCGGTTGAGCGGGACAGACATGCCGGCCGTGGCCTCGGCCGAGATGTTGCGCGACGGGCCGAGGACGGGCGCGGCGAAGGTGGTCGTGACGGCCGAGGGCGGCAGCTCGACGCGGACGAAGCGGATGTTGCGCGCGTCCGTCTTGGCCGCCGCCTCGGGCACGTAAGTGCCGTTCAGGTTGCGCGAGAAGGTGACGTTCGTGCGCGGGATGGTCACCTGCTCTTTGTTGAACTCGTACTTGTTCAGCTCCTGTATGGCGAAGTCGGCGGCGCGCTTGATGCCGCTGTCGTCGCCGTTCAGGGCGGACGCCCCGGCGAGCGCGGCGGCGTCGGCGGCGTTCTGCAACTCGCTCTTGACGAGGTAGAAGTGGCTGATGTCGACGGCCAGTCCGGTGGCGAGCAGGAACGCCAGCATCCCGACGGCGCTGACGGCGAGGACTGAACCGCGCTCCCCCTTGCGTTCGCGTCCGACTGACGAAGACTTCATCTCCCCCTCCTTCCCCGTTCGCACGACACGACCACCGACGGCTGTTTGGCGGGGGCGGGCCGAACCCCGCCCCCGGCAACCTCATCGCAAGCGATCACCGCGCGGGCGGCGGCGCGGTGCGCGCGAGGTTGAGCATCTCGGACGGCGACACGCCCGTCCGGCCGACGGGCAGATCGGCGGGCTGCGCGTTGGCCTGCGTCTTC
>DATCVD010000182.1:0-6845 GCA_036567125.1 Pyrinomonadaceae bacterium
TCGCCAGCGCGTGCAGCACGACGCGCTCAAGCTCGGCCGGGATCGCCGGCACCAGCTCGCGCGGCGGGCGCGGCGGCTTCGACGAGTGCTGCAAGGCGACGGCGAGCGGCGTCGGGCCGTTGAAGGGCGGCGTGCCCGTCAGCATCTCGTAGAGGATCACGCCGAGGCTGTACACGTCCGAAGCCGGCGTCAACTTCTCGCCGTCGCACTGTTCGGGCGACATGTAGCGCGGCGTGCCGATCATCACGCCGGTCTGCGTCAAGTTCTTCGCGTCGGCATCTTCGGCCGACTCGGCGGCGAGCTTGGCGATGCCGAAGTCCAAGACCTTGACGGCCGGCCGCGCGGCCTCGCCCTGCGCGACGAAGACGTTGCCCGGTTTGAGGTCGCGGTGGATGACGCCCGCCTCGTGCGCCGCCGCGACGGCCGCCGCGGCCTGCTCCATCAAACTGATCGCGCGGCCCGCCGGGAGCGGCCCCTCGTCCGCGATCAGCTCGCGGAGCGTCCGGCCCTCCAGCAACTCCATCACGATGTAGACGTAGCCTTCGGGCGTGTCGCCGAAGTCGGTGACGGCGACGGCGTTCGGGTGGCGGAGCCTTCCGGCCGCGCGCGCCTCGCGCCGGAAACGCTGCTGCGCCGCCTCGTCCTCGACGAAGCGCGGCCGCAAGACCTTCACCGCCACGGGCCGGTCGATGAGGAGGTGCGTGGCGCGGTAGACCGTGCCCATGCCGCCCTCGCCGAGCAGCGCGTCGAGGCGGTACTTGCCGTCGAGCACCTCGCCGATCAACTCGTCGGCGGCCGTCGAATTCTCGACCGTCACGTCGGCGCGCAGCGCGGCCCCGTCGGCCGGGCACACGCTGGCCCCGTCGGCGTAAGCTTGGCCGCATTCCGGGCAGTGGAGCATCTGCCCTAAATCGTAAATCCTGAGGCGGGATTAGTAAAACGCGCGCGCGGTGGTTGCGTGTGGCCGGCGGCCGGCGAAGAGCCGCCCGTCGTTCGTGGCCGGTCGTCCGTCGCCCGTGCCGCTTTGGATTCCGCGCCACGCCGCGGGCGGCCAGTTCGTCAGCCTCAAACGACTGCCCGCCGGCCGCCTCCCTCAGTCATCGCCCGCGACGCCGATGCGCTCGGCGGCGGGCGCGGCGTCCGCGCGGAGCGGGCCGCTGACGGAGGTCTCGTTGCGCAGGCGGTTGACGTGCGCGGCGCGGACGAAGGAGGCGAAGAGCGGGTGCGCCGCGAGCGGCTTCGACTTGTATTCGGGGTGGAACTGGCAGCCCAAAAACCACGGGTGAACGTCGCGCGGCAGCTCCACCATCTCGACGAACTTGCCGTCGGGCGACTCGCCGGAAAAGATCAGCCCGGCGCGCTCCAGAGTCTCGCGGAACTCCGGGTTAAATTCGTAGCGGTGGCGGTGGCGCTCGCCGATCTCGGGCGCGCCGTGATAGACCTCGCGCGCGAGGCTCCCGTCCGCCAGCTTGCAGGGCCACACGCCGAGGCGCATCGTGCCGCCGAGTTCTTCGACGCCGACCAGATCGCGCAGCTTGAAGATGACCGGGTGCGGGGTGTCCGGGTCGAACTCGGTCGAGTCGGCGTTCGTCAGGCCGCACACGGATCGCGCGTACTCGATGGTCGCCGTCTGCATCCCCAGACAGATGCCGAAGTAGGGCGTCTTCGTCCTGCGGGCGTAGCCGATGGCGCGGATCATGCCGGCCACGCCGCGCCGCCCGAAGCCGCCGGGCACGAGGATCGCGTCGTAGTCGCGCAGCCGATCCTCGAAGTTGTCGTCCTCCATCAACTCCTCGGACTCGACCCAGCGGACGTTGACGCGGAGGTTGTTCGCCACGCCGCCGTGCGTCAGCGCCTCGCGCAAGCTTTTGTAAGAATCCTCCAGCTCGACGTACTTGCCGACGATGCCGACGGTGACTTCGCCGGCCGCCGGGTCGCGCACCGTGGCGACCAGCTCGCGCCAGCGCGCGAGGTCTGCGTGCGGCGCGCGGTCGGTGAGGCCGAGGTGTTCGACGATCAGATCGTCCAAGCCCTGCTCGTGGAAGGCGAGCGGGACTTGGTAGATCGTGTCCACGTCCTCGGCCGTGATCACGGCGCGGTCGGCCACGTTGCAGAAGAGCGCGATCTTCGAGCGCAGGTCGCGCGACAGTCGGCGGTCGGAGCGGCAGAGCAGCACGTCGGCGGCGATGCCGATCTCGCGCAACTCACGGACGGAGTGCTGCGTCGGCTTGGTCTTGAGTTCGCCCGCGGCGGCGATGTAGGGCACGAGCGTGAGGTGGACGAAGACCGCGCCGCGCTGCCCCGCCTGCGTCTCCTCGTTGCCCATCTGGCGGATGGCTTCGAGGAACGGCAAGGATTCGATGTCGCCGACCGTGCCGCCGATCTCGACGATGACCACGTCGGGCGAGTCGGCCTCGGCCACGGCGCGCACCGCCTTCTTGATCTCGTCGGTGATGTGCGGGATGACCTGTATGGTCTTGCCGAGGTAGTCGCCGCGGCGCTCCTTCTCGATGACGGAGAGGTAAATCCGCCCCGTCGTCCAGTTGTTCGCGCGCGTGAGCCGGGCGTTGGTGAAGCGCTCGTAGTGGCCGAGGTCGAGGTCGGTCTCCGCGCCGTCGTCGGTGACGAAGACCTCGCCGTGCTGGAAGGGCGACATCGTGCCGGGATCGACGTTGATGTACGGGTCGAGCTTGATGAGCGCGACGCGCAAGCCCCTCGCTTCGAGCAGGCAGCCGATGGAAGACGCCGCCAGCCCCTTGCCCAGACTCGAAACCACGCCGCCCGTCACAAAAATGTACTTAGGCATCATCGTCCTCCTCGCCCGCACGTGAGTTCACATTCCCGCCCCGCCGATTCGCCGCGCCGCCGCGTGAACCCGCTGCCGCGCTCTCTGCCTCTTCCTCGTCGTCTTCGCCGTCGCCCGGCACGCGCTTCTTGTTGTAGTAGCCGGCCTTCAAATCCTGCTGCACTTCGATCGCTTTGACCGCCTTCGGGTGGAGCCACTGTTGCAGCCCGAACAGCCCGGCCCGCGTGTGGCCGCCGGTGCGCGCCCGCTCCTCGAACTCCTCCGGCGTCATCTCCTCGCGCGGCGTGCCCAGCCGCGCCATCCCGACGAGCGCGAGCACGATCAGAACCACGATCACGCCGAGTCCGAGCCAGTCGCCCATAACTTTTGAGAGGTCAGAGGTCAGAGGTCAGAGGTTAGTAAAGAACTGTCTTAACTAACCTCTAACCTCTGACCTCTAACCCCTGTCCTCCGGCCCCCGCCGCGAAGATTTCGCGCACGCGCTCCAAGTCGTCTTCCGTGTCAACGCCGATTGACGGCTCGTCCGCGCGGACGACCGTGATGACGGCCCCGCGTTCAAGGGCGCGGAGCTGTTCGAGCGATTCGGCGCGTTCGAGCGCCCCTTGCGGCCAGCCGGCGTAGCGGAGCAGGAAGTCGCGCCGGTAGACGTAGAGGCCGGTGTGTTTCGAGAAGAGCGAGAGCAGTTCGGGTTCGGCCGCGAGCGCCGCCGCGAGCGAGCCGTGGCGGCGGGCCGCGTCGCGCGGGTAGGGCACGGGCGCGCGAGAGAAGTAGAGCGCGCGGCCCCGCGCGTCGGTCACGACTTTGACCACGTCGGGGCTGAGCGCGTCCGACGCGTCGGAGATGGCTTCCGAGGTCGTCGCCACCTGCGCGTCCGCGTCGGCCGAGAGCGCGGCGACGGCCAGATCAATCGTGCGCGGCGAGATGAGCGGCTCGTCGCCCTGCACGTTGACGACCACGTCGCAGTCCGCGGCCTGCGCGGCGGCGGCCTCCGCGAGTCGATCCGTGCCGCTCGCGTGGTCGGGGCGCGTCATCACGGCCTCGTAGCCGAAGCGGCGGACGGTTTCGAGGATGCCCGCGTCGTCGGTGGCGACTAGGGCGCGGCCGACGCTCTCGGCGGCCAGAGCGCGCTCGACGACGCGGACGATCATCGGGCGTCCCGCAATGTCGAGCAGCGGTTTTCCGGGGAGTCGGGACGAGCGCAGGCGCGCGGGGATGATGGCGATGACGGAATTTTGAGGCTGGCGGCCCGCGCTATTCACGGGGTTGCAGCTTAGCCGCCGCGCACGGCGGTGTCAACGGGAAAGAAGCTGTCGGCCGCCGGCCGCCGCCCGCCGGTAATTTCTGTTCGGGCCGCGCGCCCGAATCGAGGCCGGATGCCGCGTTAGACCTTAAGCCGCCGGCCCGAACAGCCGGCGGCCGATTTCCGACGGCCGGCGGCTCTCTTATCGTCTCGTTTGACAGTCAAAACTTTTGCGGGCTACCATGCGTCGAACTTTGAAGGCTTTATCCGCGAGCTTTATTACGGGCGGCGCACGGCCAGACCCCGGCCGCCCGCTCCCGACTTCCGTCACGCGCGAGCTTTAATCCGATGGGCTTTGCCACAACCGCGATCCACGCCGGGAACGAGCCTGATCCCGCCACCGGCTCGGTCAGCGTCCCGATCTACCAGACCTCGACCTACGCGCAGGACGGCTTGGGAAAGCCGCGCCAGGGCCTCGAATACGCACGCACGCAGAACCCGACCCGCACGGCCGTCGAAAAAAACGTCGCCGCGCTCGAAGGCGCCCGTTTCGGCTTCGCCTTCGCGTCGGGCATGGCCGCGATTGACGCCGTGCTGCGGCTCGTCAAGGGCGGCGAGCACGTCGTCGTCTCCGACAACACCTACGGCGGGACGTACCGCCTCTTCTCGCGCGTCCTCTCGAACTACGGCGTCGAGTTCTCGTTCGTTGACACGTCCGATCTCGACAGCGTCGAGGCGGCGATCAGAGAGAACACGCGGATGGTTTACGTCGAGACGCCGACGAACCCGGTCATGACGGTGACGGACTTGCGGGGCGTCTCCGATCTCGCCCGCGCGCGCGGCGTCCGCGTCGTCTGCGACAACACTTTCATGTCGCCGTACCTGCAACGGCCCCTCGACTTGGGCGTGGACATCGTGCTCCACTCGGCGACGAAGTACCTGAACGGCCACTCGGACTCGGTCGGCGGCGTCGTGGTGTTGAACGACGAGCGGGACGCCGAGTGGCTGAAGTTCATCCAGAACTCGGTCGGCGCGATCCTCTCGCCCTTCGACTCGTGGCTCACCCTGCGCGGGACGAAGACGCTGGCGCTGCGCATGGAGCAGCACGACCGCACGGGCCGCGCCGTCGCCGCCTTCCTCGAAGAGCACCCGAAGGTGGAGAAGCTCTACTACCCCGGCTCGCTCTCGCACAAGCAGCACGAACTCGCCAAGCGGCAGCAGCGGGGCTTCGGCGGGATGGTCTCCTTCGACGTGGGTTCCTTGGAGAACGCGCGCGCCGTGCTCGAAGGCTGCCGCCTGCTGACGCTGGCCGAGAGTCTGGGCGCGGTCGAGTCGCTCATCTCGCACCCGGCGACGATGACGCACGCCTCCGTGCTCCCTGAAACGCGCCAGCGCCTCGGCATCACCGACGGCCTCGTGCGCGTCTCCGTCGGCCTCGAAGACACGGACGACATCATCGCCGATCTCGATCAGGCGTTGGGCAAAATCCCGTAAACGGTAGATCGCGGATCGTCAGTAGAAAGATTCGTCTTCCGCCTATTCACGATTCACGATTCACGATTCACTAATTCATGCGCGTCGAGCTGCACGCACAAACTGACGTCGGGCGCGTCCGGCAGGGCAACGAGGACAACTTCCTCGTGCTCGACCTGACGACCGAGCGGAGCTGGACAGGGTCGGAGGGCGAGCGCCCGCCCGACGGCCTTTCGCGCTTCGAGTGCGGCCCGCGCGGCGCGGTGCTAGCCGTCTCGGACGGGATGGGCGGCGCTTTGGCCGGCGACGTGGCGAGCCGCATGGCCGTCGAGACCGTGCGCGAGATGCTGGTCGAGGACGACACCACGCGGCAGGCCGAGGGGCCGGAGCCGCCGCTCATCGAGGCGGTGCGCCACGCGACGACTTACGCCAACTTCGCCATCCACCGCCGCAGCCTCGAAGACGCGCGGTGCAGCGGGATGGGCGCGACGCTGACGGCGGCGGCCGTCTCCGGCGGCCGGCTCGATCTCGTGCAGGTCGGCGACAGCCGCGCCTACGTCATCCGCGGCGGCGAGATCAGGCTCGCGACCAAGGATCAGTCGCTCGTGCAGCAGTTGGTGGACGTGGGCCAGATCACGGAAGAGGACGCCGAGACGCACATGTTCCGCAACGTGATCTTGCAGGCGCTCGGCGCGCAGAGCGATCTCGCGCCCGTCGTGTCGAGCGTGCCCTTGCGGCGCGGCGATCTCGTCCTGCTGTGCAGCGACGGACTCTCCGGCAAGCTCCGCGCCGACGAGATGCGCGAACTCATCGAAGGCGCGCAGGGCGACTTGGCCGAGGCCTGCGACGCGCTCGTGCGCGAGGCCAACGCGCGCGGCGGCGAGGACAACATTACGGTCGTGCTCGCCCGCTTCGACGGCGAAGACCTCTCGGCCGCCGGCTCCGACGCGATCAACGTCGAAAACTCACAACCCGACGCCGGCAACTTCCCCCACGAAACCTCCGAAGACGACACGTCGCCGATTCCCTGAAAGTCGTAAACCGTGAAGCGTGATTCGTAAAGAGGCGGAAGCCGGCTGGGCCTGCCGGCGGCCGACTGACTCAGGCCCGGCGGGCTTCCGTCTGTTAGCGATTTACGGCTCACGATTCGCGGGTTTTTTTGTTGACAAAAGGGCCGGCCCGGCTAAGAATGCGCCTGCCCAAGCCACAGCCGCAACCGAAGCCGCAACCGATCCACTTCCGGCACTCGTAATTAATGACGCACGCCACAGCTTCCCCCGCAGACCGCCAAGTACCGCGCGGCGTGCGGCCGCTTCCAGCCCCGCC
>DATCVD010000183.1:0-3613 GCA_036567125.1 Pyrinomonadaceae bacterium
GACCGACCCGGCGACCTACGCGGGCGTCGCCGTCGCGCTCGTCGCCGTCGCGCTCGCGGCCTGCTACCTGCCGGCGCGGCGCGCCACGAAAGTCGATCCGATGGAAGCACTCAGGTACGAATGAAGGCCGTGAATCGTGAACCGTAAATCGTGAATAGAAAGAACGGCTTTTATCTATTCACGATTTACGGTTCACGATTCACGGCTCCGTCAGGAGCAAATCATGGGCACACTCTTTCAGGATTTGAAGTACGGCGCGCGGGCGCTGGCGCGGAGTCCGGGGTTCACGCTGGTGGCGGTGCTGGCGCTGGCGCTCGGCGTCGGGGCGAACACGGCGATCTTCTCGGTCGTGGACGCGGTGCTGCTCCGGCCGCTGCCCTACGAGAACCCCGACAGGCTGTTCACGCTGTTCGGCCGCGACGAGGTTCAGGGCGGCGAGTCGTCCGATCACTCGTACCCGAACTTCAAAGACCTGCGCGATCAGTGTCAGGTCTGCGAGCACGTCGTCACCTACTTCGGGGCCTCGACCTTCTTCGCGCTGCCCGGCGAGGAACCCGAACAACTCCGCGGCATCTACGCGACGGCCGATCTCTTCCCGATGCTCGGCGCGCGCCCGCTGCACGGGCGCACCTACACGCGCGAGGAAGATCAGCCCGGCGCGAAGCGCACGGTCGTCCTGAGCCACGCGCTGTGGCAGCGCCGCTTCGGCGGCGATCCGGCAATCGTCGGCAAGGACTTGCCTTTGGGGCGCGAGCCGGCGACCGTCGTCGGCGTGATGCCGAAGGAGTTCCGCTTCCCGGCCGACCGCACCAACATCGACTACTGGATGGCCGCCACGCCCGTGCTCTCGCCCAACGATCTCAACGGGCGCGCCAGCGTCTCGCTCGACATCGTCGGCAAAGCCAAAGCGGGCGCGACGACGCGGCAGGTGGACGCCGAGATCGAGACGATTGCGCGGCGACTACAGGCGCAGTACCCGGCGACGAACACGGGCGTCGGCTTCTTCGTCCGGCCGATGCACGACACGATGGTCGGCGATCTCAAGACCGCGCTGTTCGTGCTGCTCGGCGCGGTCGGCTTAGTGCTTTTGATCGCGTGCGCGAACGTGGCGAACCTGCTCTTGGCGCGCGCCGCGTCGCGCTCGAAGGAGATTTCGATCCGCACGGCGCTCGGCGCGTCGCGCGCGCGCATCGTCCGGCAACTGCTGACCGAGAGCCTGCTGCTCTCGCTCGCGGGCGGCGGACTCGGACTGCTGTTCGCGCTGTGGGGCGTGGACGCGCTCGTCGCCGCCAGCCCGGCCGACATCCCGCGCATCAACGAGGTGGGCTTGAACGCCCGCGTCCTCCTGTTCACGGCCGGCGTCGCCGTCGTGACCGGCGTCGTCTTCGGCCTCGCGCCCGCGCTGCAAGCCTCGAAGGCCGACATCACCGAGGCGCTCAAGGAGGGCGGCAAGGGCGCGTCGGACGGCTCCCGCCGCAACCGCCTGCGCTCGGGGCTGGTCGTCGCCGAGATCGCCGTCTCGCTCGTGCTGCTCGTCGGCGCGGGGCTGCTCGCGCAGAGCTTCCTGCGCCTGCTCGACGTGACGCCCGGCCTCGATCCGAAAAACCTGCTGACGATGGACGTGGTCACGCGCAGCGGCCGCGTCCCGACGGACGAGGCGCGCGTGCAGTTCTACGAAAACTTCCTCGAACGCGCGCGCGCCGTGCGGGGCGTCGAGGCGGTCGCGCTCATCGACATCCTGCCGCTCGGCGGCTCGTTCGAGGCCTACAACTTCAACGTCGAGGGGCGCGCGCCCTACCAGCCCGGCCAAGCGCCGACGGCCGACCGCCGCATCGTCAGCCCCGGCTACCACGAGGCCGCGCGCATCTCGCTCGTCCGCGGGCGGCTGCTCGGCGATCAGGATCGCGCCGGCGCGCAGCGCGTCATGCTCGTCAACGAGACCTTCGCGCGGCGCATCTTCCCCGGCGAAGACCCGGTCGGCCGCCGCATCGTCTTCGGCGACGGGCAGGGCGCCATCACGCGCGAGATCGTCGGCGTGGTCGGCGACGTGCGCCACGCCGGCCTCGAACAGGAAGCGGGCCTCGAATACTACCTGCCGTTCCGGCAGAACTCGTTCAACCGGATGACGGTCGTGGCGCGCGCGGTGGGCGGGGTCGATCCGAACCAACTGGCCGCGCCGCTGCGCGCCATCGTGCGGGAGGCAGACCGCGAAGCGCCCGTCTTCAACGTCCGCACGATGGAGCAACTGCTCTCCAGATCGGTCGCGCGCCGCCGCTTCAACATGATGCTGCTCGGCGGCTTCGCGCTGGTCGCGCTGCTCCTCGCCGCGCTCGGCATCTACGGCGTGATGGCCTACTCGGTCGCGCAGCGCACGCACGAGATCGGCGTCCGCGTCGCGCTCGGCGCGCGGCCCAGCGACGTGCTCCGCATGATCGTCGGGCAGGGGATGCTGCTCGCCGCGCTCGGCGTCGCCGCCGGCCTCGTCTTCGCGCTCGTGCTCACGCGCGTCATGCGCTCGCTCCTCTACGGCGTCTCGGCGACCGACCCCGCGACGTTCGGCGGCGTCGCGCTCGTCCTCGCCGCCGTCGCGCTCGTCTCCTGTTACCTACCCGCGCGCCGCGCGACGAAGGTCGATCCGATGGTCGCGCTCAGGTACGAATGAAGGGGAGCCGTTAGCTGTTAGCTGTTAGCTGTTAGCTGTTAGCAAATCCAAAAGCCGAAAACGGAGTGGAAGCGGAAGATGATGCTGCCTGCCTCCGGCTAACGGCTAACAGCTAATCGCTAACAGCTAATCGATTCACAAGGAGGTTGACGTGGGAACTATCTTGAGGGACATGCGGCACGGCCTGCGGCTGTTCTGGCAGCGGCCGGGGTTCACGCTGGTCGTCGTGCTGACGCTCGCGCTCGGCATCGGCGCGAACACGATCCTGTTCAGCCTCGTCAACTCCGTCCTCCTCAACCCGCTGCCCTACGCCGAGCCGGAGCGGCTCGTCTTCGTGGCCGAGCACCGGGAGGGCGAGTTCTACGACGGCGTCTCCTACGACGACTACAAGGACTTTCGCGACCACGCGCAGTCTTTCGCGCAGCTCGCGGCCGTCTCGCCGCAGTGGACTTTGACGCTCACGGGCGTCGACGAGCCGGCGAACCTGCGCGGGCTGTACGCCTCGTCGAACCTCTTCGCCGCGCTCGGCGTCGCGCCCGCCGTGGGGCGCGCTTTCTCGGCCGAAGAGGATCGCGCCAGCGCCGGGCGCGTCGTCGTCATCGGCGACGGCCTGTGGCGGCGGCAGTTCGGGGGCGACCCGTCGGTGCTCGGCAAGAGCCTCGCGCTCGACGGGCAGCCGCACGAGATCGTCGGCGTGATGCCCGCCGGCTTTCAGCTGTTCGCCGAGGCCGACCTGTGGGTTCCGCTCGCGCACAACCCCGTCATCGGCCGCGGCCGCGGCGTCCGGCTGCTCTCGGTCTTCGGGCGGCTGAAGGAAGGCGTGACGCGCGAGCAGGCCGGGGCCGAACTTGCCGCGGCGGCCGCCCGCCTCGAAGCCGAGTACCCGGCGACGAACAAGGGCTTCTCGGCGCGCGTCGTCCCGCTGCACGAGCACGTCGTGGGCGACGCGCG
>DATCVD010000184.1:0-5073 GCA_036567125.1 Pyrinomonadaceae bacterium
CGGACGGGTTCGGGCGGTCGCCGGCGACGCGGGCGTCGGGCGTCAACGCGGCGACGCCGTCATGGACGGAGATGGCGAGCAGGAGACACAGCGAGAGCCGGATGCGAGAGCGAGAGAACATTTTGTGAGCTTCTTTCGGGGCGGGTTAGCGGGCCGAAAACGACAGGACTGAGTGACTTGCGGGGAGCTTGCGCTTGGTGTCGGAAGGGGCCGAGCCGGCGAACGGGCAAGGAATGTTGAGGACTGCCCGCCATTAAAAAACTACGCTCTAAACCTAACCGCTGTCAAGAAATGTTTTCCGGCCGGCCGCGCATTCGGCCCCGGCCTGCGCGCCCGGAGCGGGGAGGCTCGATAGTCCGGCGAGGGCGTCCGCTAAGTCTCGACCGCCCGCGTCGCCAAGCCCAGCCAGTTGCCCTCGCGGCTCCTGCCGACGACGAAGACCCGGATGTCTATCTCGCCGACGCGGCGCGCCGTCAGCCCCTCCAAGTTCTCTTCGAGCAGGCGGACGAGGGATTGAAACCTGCGCGCAACGCGCAACTCGTCTTCGCCCTTCCACTCAGGCTCGGACGCGGCCGCGCGGAAGACCTGCGCCGCGCCCGCTTCCTCGACCGGCGCGTCCGCGCCCTTGCCCGCCTCGCGCCTGAGGAAGTCGGGCGTGAGTTCCTGACCGCCGTCCCAGCGCACGACTTCGAGCGGGTGATCGCTCTCACTCACGTACAGCAGCCCTTCGGCGGCCGCGCGCAGTTCCGCCATTAACTGTTCGTCAGTCTTCATGCTTCTCTCCTAATAGATGATCCGGGCAGTCCGCCCCTCGTTCGATGAGGCGGACTGCCCCGTCTGGTTCCTCGGCCACCGCCGCGCGTGCGCTTACTGGTTATCGACCAAGCCCTCGATGAGGGTCTCTATCGAGTCCGGCACGTTCGAGAAGAAGTCGAAGCCGGTCATCGCCTCGACCTGATCGATGTTGACGCGGTAGGTGCGCCAGTCCGAGTTGATCGTGCCGGAGTTCGGCATCACGACCGCGATGGTGCGCGTCTGGTTGGTCACGCGCGCCGCGTCGTCCGTCCCTTGCGGCAGCACGATGATCACCTTCCAAGTGTAGGACGGCACGACGACGTGGCCGGCGGCGATAGTCCCCTGCGTGCCGTAGCCGCCGGAGACGACGTACAACTCGTTGCCCGAAGTGGTGAGCGTGCGGCAGTAGGTTTCGAGCGAGGCCCACGGCCCCTGATTGTTCGCCGGGAGCTGCGGGATCATGTTGGTCATCAGGAAGGTCGAGGAGTTGTCCGCGACCGAGAGCGTGCGGTCGGCCGAGGGCGTCATGTGGCCGCGGTCGTAACCGGAGCCGGAGTAGTCCGTCCCCAGCACGCGGTACCAACCGGCGGGCAGCGTCGTGTCGGCGCGGAAGTCGTCCTGCCGCGGCGTGCTGCCGAGCCACGACGAGGCGAGGTGCCAGCTCGTCCAGACCGGCGTGCCGCGGTCGCGGTGGTAGGCCAAGGCGTACTGCGGCTTGATCATCAGGTAGTTGTCGAAGGCGGCCGGGTCGGGGACGGCGTTCGACGGGTTGCCCATCGTGAGGTGGACGCTCGTCGCGGGCGTCGGCGTCGGCGTCGGCGACGAGAAGGCGGTGATCTGGATGTCGTCGAGGTTGAGGCGCGACGCGCCGCCGGAGACCTTGCGGAACTCGAAGCGGACGGCGACCGAAGAGTTGACGGTGAACGAGGCGGTCTGGAGCGTGGTCGATGCGGTCGAGACGGTCGAGCCGACTTTAGTCCACGAGCCGCCGCCGTTCGTCGACTTCCACAGCTCCCAACTGCTGTTGGCGTCCGTGCCGAACTTCGCGTGCTTCGCCGACACGGTGGCCGCGCTGGCGACGTTGAAGTTCATGCGCACGTACCCGGTCTCGCGGATGCGGGCGGAGTACGCGCCCGTTTTGCGGTCGGTGCTGAGGTTGCCCGTGAGCGCCTCGCTCATGTGCCAACTCCCAGAGCCGAGTGTGACGTTGGCGGCCGCGTACGAGGTCTTGCCGCCGGCCTCGAAGCCCTCGGAGAGTGCGGAGGTCTGCGTGGTCGCGGTGGTGAAGCAGAAGGCGAGGAAGGCGCACGCGAGCGCGCCGGTGAGTAAAGCCGGTCTGAGTCTCATGGTTCTCCTCTCGCGGGACACAGGAAGTCCCGACGGCTGGTGGGTTGAAGTGTGGGGTTGGACTGCCGGGCCGGAAGCGCGCGGCACGCTCCGGTGGAGTTGGGGGGTTTTTATTGTCGCGCCGGAAGCGATACTAACCGCGGAGGCTGACGGGGGCAAAGGAATTCCGAATCGGGTATAGACTTCCCTCTCCGCCCGCAGCCGCCGGTCGGTCGAACGTCTCGACGATCTTAATTCTTACCGACGGGCGAGGCTTCACCCTCCGGCGTCCCGCCGGCCTTGACGCGCCTTTGACGACGAACCGCCCTCACAACATCTCACCCGGCCTCGCCGCCTGATTCAAGTTGAAACTTGCGCGCAGCCTCGAACCGACTTCGCCCGGAGCCGAAGGCGAGTGTTTCGGATAAATTCTGCCCGCGACGCGGACGCCGCGCGCGGGCACGGCTATTGCTCTGCATCGCGAGGGCTGCCCCTGTGCGTCGCGTGACGCGCGCGAAGCGGCGGCCGCCCGATCCCGATTCGCCCCGTTTGACCGGCGGAGCCTGAGGCACTCGTTGAGTGCCGGCGTCCTGCGGGACGCGCGCCGCCCGTCCGCTTCCGAACAGACCAGATTCTTTACACGGCAGGCTGAAACTGTGTCCGAGCGCGGAGAAAAACAGAACTGCGGAACCCTCGTCATCGACGACGAGCCGAGTGTGGCCGGCGCGCTCAAGATGATTCTTGAGGACAGCGGCTACCGCGTGTCAGTCGCCCTGACGGGGCGCGACGGGATCGAACAGTCGCGCCGCGGCCGCTTCTGCCTGACGATCACAGACCTCCGTCTCCCCGACATGACGGGCTTCGACGTGATCGACGCCGTCTGCCGCGACGAGCCGCGGGGCCGATTCATCCTCATCACGTCGCACGGCTCGGAGGAGGTGTCGGCCGAGGCGCGCGGATGCGGCGCGGCCGACGTTCTACTAAAACCTTTCCCCCCTGCGGAGATTCTCCAACTCGTCAAAAGCACACTCGCCTGCCACCGGCCCGGCGGCGAGGCGTGTCCGAGCCATCATTCCTGATCCGACTCCAACCATTCGGCTTCGCGGCCCGGCCCCGCGACCGTGACGCTTGGTGAAACACGCGTCCGAGGCCGTGACACACGGTGGAACACCCTCCGCCTTCCGCCGCGGATTTTAATATTATCCGCCGCGTTGCAATCTCCTTGCCTTCTTAACATTTTTCGGCGCTAACGAGGCGGCTCGCACAACGCTTGCCCCTGCACCTCCCGGATACAAGTGCGAAGGGGGCGGCACTCGCGCCGCCCCCTTCGCACTTACCACGAAACGATCCTCATCCCTAACTAACTTGGCTCGCGTAGCACGGCTGTTAACGCATCAACCGACTTGACTCCTGCTTTACGAGGCGGCCGTCTTCGGCGCGGGCAGCACGGCTTCGAGCCGCAACTCGATTGTGACCTCGTTGCCCACGTCGAGTCCGCCCGCGAAGGCGTTGCCGTAGTTGATCTGGAAGTCGCGGCGGTTGATCTTCGTCCGGCCCTCGACGCCGAAGCGCGTGTTGCCCCACGGGTCTTTGACCGCGCCCGTCATCGTGAACGGGATCGCCACCGGCTTCGTCGCGCCCCTGATGGTGAGATCGCCGTGGAGCACGTAGCCGTCGCCGCCCTTGCGCTCGACGCGCGTGCTCCTGAAAGTCATCTCCGGGTGCTTCTCCGCGTCGAAGAAGTCGGCCGAGCGCAGGTGCTTGTCGCGCGCCTCGACCTCCGTGTCGATTGACGCGATCTTGGCCGTGAACTCGACCGCGGACTTGGTCACGTCCCTGTCGTCGAAGCGGATCGTGCCGGTGTAGTCCTTGAAGCGGCCCTCGACCCAGTTGATCTCAAGGTGGCGGACGGCGAACCCGATCAGGCTGTGCGCCGGGTCGATGTTGTAGACGCCGCCGGGCGCGGGCGCGTAGGCGACCTTCGCGGCCTGCGCCCGCGCGTTGACCGTCGTGCCGGCCGCGCCGACGAAAGATGGCGCGACGAGGGCCGCGAGCACCGCGAGCACCACGAGCGCGACGGCGACGATTGCGTTTCTTAAAGATTTCATCTTGTCTCTCCTAGGAAGTTTCACCGAACGTTATTAGTGCGAGGCGGCTCGCGCCGGGGGCGCGTTGCCGAGCGCGGCGGCGACCGCCGCTTCGAGCGTGGTCGTCGGGCGGCCGATGAGTCGGCGCAGGTCGTCGCTCTCGGTGAACAGCTCGCCGCGCCGGATGCCGAGATCGGAGTCGGCGAGGACGCGCGCGAAAGGCTCCGGCACTCCGAACCCGGCGAGCGCCTCGGCGTATCCTTCGGCGGGCATGTCCTGATAGCTGACCTCGCGGCCCGCCCGCCTTGCGACCTCCGCCGCCAACTCGCTCATCGTGAAGGCCCGGTCGCCGCCCAGTTCATAAGCCTTGTTCTCGTGCCCCTCGCCGGATAACACGGCCGCGGCGGCCTCCGCGTAGTCGGCGCGCGCGGCGGCGCTCAGGCGGCCTTCGCCGGCGCTCCCCGACATCGCGCCCCGCGCGACGGCCTGCTTGATCGCGCCGTCGTAGTTCTCGAAGTACCAGCCGTTGCGCAGGAAGGCGTAAGGGATGCCGGACTCGCGGACGAACGCTTCGGTGGCCTTGTGTTCGGCGGCCAGCAGCAACGCCGAGCGGTCGGCGTTCAGGACGCTCGTGTACGCGACGAACCCGACGCCTGCTTCCTTCGCCGCGCGCACGACGTTCTCGTGCTGCGGGGCGCGGCGACCTACTTCGTTGCCCGAGACGAGCAGCAGCCTGCCGACGCCTTCGAAGGCCGGGCCGAGCGTTTCCGGCCGCCCGTAATCCGCCTCACGCACCTCGACGCCGCGCGCAGCCAAGTCGGCGGCCTTCGACGCGTCGCGCGCCGCGGCGACGATCCGGCTGGCC
>DATCVD010000185.1:0-3211 GCA_036567125.1 Pyrinomonadaceae bacterium
GTGCTGCGTCGCGACGACCTCGCCGCGGCCGGGCAGGCTGAGCGTGGCCGCGGTGACGGACAGCGCGGCCAGCGCGACGAGGACGACGAAGATCGCCTGTTTACGCCTGAGCATTCTCGCACCCCCTGACAATCGGCTTCCCGTACGTCTGCGGTTTAGACCCATTGTAGCCCCGTCGGCCGCCGGACGAGAAGGCGTCTGAGACCGGCGCGCGGGCTTGACCGCCGCGGCGCGCGTTCGGCAAGATCAGCCGTGATGTTGTACCGCACCGCCGCCGCGCGCACCGCCTCGCGCGCGGGCGTCCCCCGATGCCTCCCCGAAGTCGTGTGCGTCTTGAGCGTGCTGGCCGCCGTGTGCTTGGCGGGCGCGCGGGGCGCGTCGGCGCAGGTCTTCGAGAAGGAGCTGGCGGCGGCGGGCGGCAAGGTCGAGATCGTCGTGCGGAACCGGAGCGGGCGCGTTAACGTCGTCGCCGCGACCGCGGAGGAAGACCTGAAGGTCGTCCGGCTGAAGGCCGAGTCCGCGGGCAGGCCGGTAGGCGGGGGCGACGTGCGCGCGGAGTCTTCGGGTGGCCGCGTGGAGATTGCGGTGGCCGAGTCGCGCGCGGGCGCGGATCGCGTCGATCTCAGTTTGCGCGTGCCGGCGCGCTCGCGCGTGAGGGTCGAGACGGAGGCCGGCGCGGTTGACGTGTCAGGCCCGCTGGCCGAGGCCACGGTCACGACCGACACGGGCACGATCCGCGCGGACGTGCCGACCGACGCCGTCGCCTACGACTTCCGCTGGACGGCGAGCCGCCCGCGCTTCTACAGCGAGATCGAGCTGGGCGAAGTCAAGGAAGGGCGCGGCGGGCGCTTCAACGTCTCCGGCCGGCTCGGCGACAAGAAGGCGAAGCGCGACCAGCGCGTCACGCTCGACTTCGAGACCGAGCGCGGCGTCGTCCTCTTCGGCGTCGAGCCCGCGAGTGTGCCGAGCGATCTGCGCGAGCGGCAGTTGACCGAGGCCGCGCGCGCCATCATCCGCAGCGGCAACCAAGAGCTGATCGAGTCGATCCGCCGGATCGCCCCGCGCTTCGTCGGCGAGTACGCCGAAACCCTGCCGCTCAAGGGCCGCGCGCCGAGCATCCGCACGCCGGGACGCGGCGCGGAGGTCGTCGAGATAGCCGCGCCGCAGGTCGTCCGCCTGAACGCGAGCGTGACCGACCGGTACGGCCGCGCCGTCGCCGGGCTGACCGCGCGCGACTTCGCGGTGACGGAGAACGGCGAGCCGCGCGAGGTGACGGAAGTCGTCGAGACGCGCGCCCCCTTCAACCTCGTGCTGCTCCTGGACGTGTCGGGCAGCGTCGAGGAGAGGCTCGACTTCATCCGCAAGGCCGCGACCGCCTTCGTCAACACCGTGGGCCCGCGCGACCGCGTCGCCATCATCTCCTTCCGCGACGACGTGCAGCTCATCTCCGAGTTCACGACCGACAAACGGCTCCTGATCGAGCGGCTCAGGGAGATCGAGGCCGGCGGCGCGACCGCGCTCTACGACTCGCTGGCCTACACGCTCGTCCACACGCTGCGGCCCCTGCGCGGCGAGCGCACGGCGGTCGTCGTGCTCTCGGACGGCGACGACAACCGCTCCTTCGTGCCCTTCGCCGAAGTGCTCGAAACCGTCTCCGAATCCGGCGCGCTCATCTACCCGCTCTACCTGCCTTCGGGCCTCATCCCGGCCGCCAGCGCGCCCGCGCCGCAGACCACGCTCGACCCCGTCCGCACGCGCTACCTGACGCTCACCTCGCGCGCGGCCGAGGAGGGCCGGCGACTCGCCGAAGTTTCCGGCGGCGTCTTCTACCCCGTCACGCGCCTCGACGAGTTGCAACGCGCCTACGACGACGTGGTCGCGCAACTCCGCACCGCCTACACCATCGCCTACTCGTCGGGACTCACGACCGCCGCCTCGGAGCGCCGCGTCCGCGTCCGCGTCAACCGCGACGGCGCGTCCGTCCGCCTGAGTCCGGCCGTCAGCGCGAACACGCCCTGAAGTTCGATCCGCCACACCCGGCTTTTCATCCGCCCGGCCGCGTGCTTCAATAGCGCGCATGAAAAGCCCTCTGCTCGCGTCGCTGTTCGACGAGATCGAGCGCCGGCCGCTGTCGGTCTCGGAGCTGACTTCGCAGGTGCGCGGGGCGCTGGAGAACCGCTTCGCGTCGGTCTGGGTCGAGGGCGAGATATCGAACTTCAAGGCCGCGGCGTCGGGCCACTGGTACTTCACGATCAAGGACGAGTCGGCGCAGCTGCGCGCCGGCTGCTTCCGCGGCGTGAACTCGCGGATCCGCTTCCGCCCCTCGGACGGCTTGCAGGTGCGGGCGCGCGGGCGGATGACCGTCTACGAGCCGCGCGGCGATTACGAGTTGATCGTCGAAGGACTCGACCCCGTCGGCGCGGGCGCGCTGCGCGTGGCCTTCGAGCAGATGCGCGAGCGGCTCGCGCGCGAGGGGCTCTTCGACGAGGCGCTGAAGCGGCCGCTGCCGCTGCTGCCCCGGAGGGTCGGCGTCGTCACGTCGCCGACGGGCGCGGCCGTCCACGACATCCTCCGCGTCATCGCGCGGCGCACGCGCACCGTCAACGTGCTCCTCGCGCCGACCCGCGTGCAGGGCGAGGGCGCGGCCGCCGAGATCGTCCGCGCGATCAAGCTTCTCAACTCGCACCACCGCGCCGCCGCGGCCGGCGGCCGCGCGGGCGATCTGATTGACGTGATCATCGTCGGGCGCGGCGGCGGGTCGGCCGAAGACCTCTGGGCGTTCAACGGCGAGGAGGTGGCGCGCGCCATCCGCGCCTCGGAGATTCCCGTCATCTCGGCGGTCGGCCACGAGACCGACTTCACCATCGCGGACTTCGCCGCCGACGTGCGCGCCCCGACGCCATCGGCCGCGGCCGAACTCGTCGCCGCGCGCGAGGACGAAGTCGCGGGGTTCGTCGAAACTTTGACGCGCGGCCTGTTGCGCGCCGTGCGTTACCGGCTGATGGACGAGCGCAGCCGCTTGCAGGAGGCCGCGATGTCCGCGGGCTTCGACGACGTGCGCGCGCGCATCAATGAAGCCTCGCGGCTCCGCGCGGACGCGGCGCACCGCCTTGAGAGATCAATCGAACGCGCGAGCGCGCAGGCTCGTAAGCGGTTCGAGCGGGCCGCGTGTCGCCTGTCGCCGGCGCGCACGTCGGCGCGCGCGTCGGAA
>DATCVD010000186.1:0-2250 GCA_036567125.1 Pyrinomonadaceae bacterium
CCGCCTACTACGGCGACGCGCCGCTGACCGGCGACAGCGCGAGCCGGGCCGCGGTCATGAGCCGGATGGCGGGCGCGGACGTGATCCACCTCGCGCTCCACTCCGCGCTTGACGAGGAAGTCCCGCTGCGCTCGAAACTACTGCTGGCCGCGTCGCCGCGGGAGTCTTCCGCGGCCCCGCGCGCGGCGGCCACGTCGGCCGACCCGCCGGCCGAGTCCGCGCTCTACGCCTACGACGTTTATAACCTGAAGCTGCCGCAGGCCCGGCTCGTGGTGCTCTCCGCCTGCCAGACCGGGGCCGAGCGCTACTACGGCGGCGAGGGGATGAGCAGCCTCGCCCGCCCGTTCATCGCCGCCGGCGTCCCGCTCGTCGTCGCCACCCTCTGGCCCGTGGATTCCGACGCCACCGCCGAGCTGATGATCCGCTTCCACGGGTATCGCGCGCGGGGCAAGCTCCCGACCGCCGCCGCGCTCGCCCGCGCCCAGACCGACCTGATCCGCGGCCCGGAAGAACGCCTCCGCCACCCCTACTACTGGGCGGCCTTCACGCTCGTCGGCGGACACGCGGAGTTCTGAGCGGCGTTAAGTCTGCGGGCAGAAGTCACCCCGCCGAGCGTGCGGCCGCGCGCTCGGCGGAGCGCCGGACACGTTTCCGGCATGGCACGTCATATACCTATGAGGGGCCACCGATGCTGACAAACCAACCCTCGCGGAAGCTGAGAGGAGAGCGCAGAAGATGTGGACAGGTTCAAGTTTGACAATCGTCTTCAGGGGACTGCTAGTCATGCACGAGGTCAGGCCGGAGAGCGGGCCGAGCTACTTCGAGGTCGGGGTCGTCCCGGACGATCATCACGTCCTGAGAATCAACACCATCAAGAACGGCGTGCTGGCCTCCGTCACGAATCTGGAAGCCCGCGTCGATTCCAGACGCCCACGCTGGCGGCTTCAGGTCGCCAACCCGCTCGGCGGCGTCAGCACCCACACCGCGCCCGGTGGGTTCAGGAGGAGAACCCACCGCGTCGAGGAGGACTACAGGTGGATCACCGATCTCGCCGAAGTCTTCGACGACCCGAACGTGGAAGATCGGATGGACACGTCCGTGCTCCGGCCGGTCGTGCGCATCGACAACGGCGTCTTCTACACGCGCCTGAAGTCCCCGACGCTGCGCAAGCTGGTTGACGGCGCGCCCTTCCCGTTCGGCGCCCTCGCCGGCGTGGTCGGGTGCGACATCCCCGCGTTCGGCGGCGGCGCGCGGCTGGTGAACGAGCAGGAGCCGGAGCGGCCCATCTTCAACTTCGAGCCGGGGCCGAACACGATCTACGAGTTCTCGAACGCGCCGCCGGACGTTGAGGTTCCGCACGACCCGCACCACCGCACGCCCGGCGCGGACGCCGCCGCGTCCGATGTCATCGAGGCCGTCAGGGCGCGCGCGCCGGAGGACTGCGCGGACGATCACTTCCTGAAGTACTACAAGCTGTTCAGGAATCCGGCCGACGAGCCGGTGATCTGTTTCACGGAGCCGGACGAGCAACCCGCGCCCGACCCCGCCCTGTGTGGCCCGGTCGGCTCGCGGCGGCCAGTCCCGTTCGGCGGCGGCGACGAGTTAGCCGGCCGCGCGCGCAAGGAGGGCGGCAGCAAGCAGGGCGGCAGCAAGCAAGCCGGCGGTAAGCAAGGCGGCGGCAAGCAAGGCGGTAAGCAGGGCGGAAACAAACGAGGCGGCCGCAAGTGAGCCGGCTGAGGGCGGACGGGCCGAGTGAAAAAGGTTAGTCACATGCCCAGCGACCGTAAGACGAATCCGCCGCCCGATCCGGCGGACGAAGGAACCCTGCCCGCGCTGCGAGCAGACGCCGAGGTGCTGTGCCGCGGCGTCTGCCGCGGCGGGCGGGAGCGGCTCGAAAGGGGAGGGCCGCGGTGGCTGCCGGGCGTCGTCGTGGTCGAGTTCCGCAGGCCCGTGTCGCCGGAGTTGTTCAGACAAGAGGCTCGGGCCGCGGAAGTTGATGCCCAGTGGCTCGACGCGGGCAAGCTGTTCGACGTTCTCGGCGACTACCATGAATTCGTGCAGCTCAAACCGCCCGAATGGACGTTCTCCTACGCGCCGGGGGCCGAGCCTGAGGAGGGGCGCAGGAGGTTCATCACTTTCTACTTCATGCCGGCGGCCCCGGTCGCGGACATCGCCGCGGCGTTGCGCTTCGTGCGAGGCGTCTCGGACGCCGCCCCCGAGCCTAAACTCGCCCCGCCGCCGAGGGCGCAC
>DATCVD010000187.1:0-2286 GCA_036567125.1 Pyrinomonadaceae bacterium
CGAGGCCGAGCGCGACGAGCAGCGGGCGGTTCGGCGCGACGGGCGCGGCCGGCAGGTTCGCCGGGTCGATCACCTGAATGGTGGCGGCCTGCGTGGCGTCGGCCGCGGCCTTGCGCAAAGAGGCCTTCTGCTTCTTGTCCAGCAGATCGTCGTAGGCCGCCTTCTTCGTCTGGTACTCGCGCTCAAGGGCCGAGAGCGTGACCTCGGCTTGGGGGATGCGGTTGACGCGCGCTTCGAGTTCGCCGATGGCCGCGCGCGTCTGTTCGAGCTGCCGCTCTTGGCGCGCGATCTCGCCCTCGATCAGGCGGAGGTTGTTCTCGGCCTGCACGCGCTGCGGGTTGGTGCGCCCTTCGAGCTTCTGCCGCTTCTGCTCGATCTTCTCCTGCCACTCGTCGAGCATCCGCTGCTTGCGCCGCTGCACCGACTCAAGCTCCTGCCGCTTCGCGACCACGTCCGGGTTCTTCGGCCGCAGGCCGCCGGAGAGCATCGCCTGTATGGTGGACTCCAACGCGGACTCCTCCTTCGACAGATCGGCCCACGGGAGCGTCGTTTTGGGATCGGTCTCGGTCTCGGAGACGAAGTCTTTGGTCTCGGCGTCGACCTTCTGGATCGTGCCGATCTGCGTGGAGACGGCCGTGCGCTGATCGCGCAGCCGGCCGAGTTCGGAGACGTACGCCTTCTGCTGCTCGTAGAGGCCGGTCAGCCGCTGCACGAGCGCGGCCTGCTGCGTCGGCAGGTTCGCCATGTTGCGCTGGAGGTAGTCGAGGCGCTGCTTATCGACGGCCGCCAACTCGTCGCTCGCCTGCCGGAACTGATCCTCGACGAATCGCACCTCCGAGGCCGCGCCCTCCGTCTCCAGCGACAGCTGCTCGCTGGTGTAGGCGGAGGCGAGCCGCTGGGTCACGTCGCGGGCGATCTGCGGCGTCGGGCCGCGGAACGAGAGCTGGAAGCCGTTCGTGATCTCGTTGCTGCGGTGGAGGTCGATCTGGATGTCCTTCGTCCGCATCCGCTCGACGAGCGACTCCATCGGCTCGCCGCGGCGGCGCTCGGCCGCGTAGAGGTTCGAGTTGACGATGACGGGTTCGAGCGTGGTGCGGCTGAAGACCTTCTGGCCGATCTGGTTGATGCGGATCGTCAGCTCGTCGTCGGAGAGCTGCGGCGCGATGCCCTCGGTCAGCGTCGAGGGGCGCACCATCAGCAGCGACTTCGACTGGTAGGTGTTCGGCAGCCGCCAGACCACGGCCGCGACCGCCGCCGACACGGCCAGCGCCGGCAGCACGATCATCCACTTCCGCCTCCACAGGATGCGGCCGTACTCGGCCGGCTTCCGCTGTCGGAACTCTACACTCATTGTCTCACTCCATTCGACGTGACCGGCGGGCGGCGGGCGGCGAGCAGTAAAACGGAATCAATCGTCCGACTGCCCGCCTCTCGCCTTCTCAATGCTTGCCGCTCACCGCCCGCTCCTACAGGGTTGCCAGCGTCCGCCGCGCCTCCTCGGCCTGCGCGGGCGCGAGCGGGTTCGACTTGGCGTTGATGGCCTGCTGCAACTGCTGGCGGGCCTCCGCCTTGCGGCCGGCGGCGGCCAGCGCCTGCGCGAGGTGCAGGCGGTAGACGGGCGCGTCAGCGCCGCGCGCCGCGGTCTTCGTGACGGCCTTCTGCAACTGCTCGACGGCCGCCGCGTGCAGCCCCTTCTTGTAATAGACCCAGCCCAGGGTGTCGGCGAAGCCCGGCTCTTCCGGCTGGCGCTGGACGACGCCCTGCGCGAGGCGCATCGCCTCGTCCAAGTTCCCCTTGCCGTACTCGGCGTAGTTCCACGCGAGGTTGTTCGAGGCGAACACGTCGTCGGGCCGCAGCTCCAACGCCTTGCGGTAGGCCTCGCAGGCCGCGTCGTAGTTCTTGCGCGAGTCCTCGACCATGCCGATCAGGACGTACGGGTTCGGGTCTTCCCTGCGCGTCTCGGCCCAGCGGCGCAGCTCGGCGACGGCCTGATCGGGCTGGCCCGTGTTGATGTAGACGGCGGCCAGCGAGTTGAAGGCCGGCGTGAAGTTGGCGTCGAGTTCGAGCGCCCTGCGGAGCGAGCCTTCCGCGGCCTGCGCGTTCTGCTCGATGCCGTAGATTTGCGCCTTCAGGTAGTGGAGCGGCGCGCTGTCGGGCCGCGCCGCCAGCGCCTGATCGAGGCGCGCGTGGGCCGGCGACATGTCCACGCGCGGCGCGGGGCGCCCGTCCGGCCCGCCGGCCTCGCCCGGCTTCCGGTCGCCGGCCTCGCCCGGCTTCCGGTCGGCG
>DATCVD010000188.1:0-3154 GCA_036567125.1 Pyrinomonadaceae bacterium
CGGCGGCGGTAGTTCTTCTGGCCGGAGCGCGAGGCGGCCGCGCGGCGGCCGTAGGCCGCGAGCGACTCGCCGAAGGGCAGCGAGGCCGCGACGGTGACGAGGATCAATAGCGATAAGACCGAAGCCCTGAAGATCATCTGCGGGAGTCCTCTTTAGCTGACCGTCTCGCGCACCACCTCTTCGACCGTGGTGATGCCGTTCTTAATCTTGACGAGGCCCGACTGCCTGAGCGTCAACATGCCGGTCTCGACCGCCCGCTTGCGCAGTTCGAGCGCCGACGCGCCGATCAAAATCAGCTCGCGGATGTCGTCCGTAATCTCCATCACCTCGTAGAGGCCGACGCGGCCCTTGTAGCCCGTGCCGTTGCACTTCTGGCAGCCCTTGCCCTTGTAAATCTTGACCTCCTTCGCCTCCTGCGGCGTGAAGCCAATTTCGACCAGTGCTTCGGGCGGGGTCGGGTGCACGTCCTTGCACTCGGAGCAGACGCGGCGGATGAGCCGCTGCGCCTGAATGAGGTTGACCGAGGTGGCGACGAGGAACGGCTCGATGCCCATGTTCATCAGGCGGGAGATGGTCGAGGGCGCGTCGTTGGTGTGGAGGGTGGAGAGGACGAGGTGGCCGGTCAGGGCGGCCTTGATGGCTATCTCGGCGGTCTCGAAGTCGCGGATCTCGCCGACGAGGACGATGTTCGGGTCTTGGCGGAGGAACGACCGCAGCGCGGCCGCGAAGTTCAGCCCGATCTGCTCCTTCATCTGCACTTGGTTGACGCCGACGAGGTTGAACTCGACCGGGTCTTCCGCCGTCATGATGTTCGTCTCCGGCGTATTCAGCGATTGCAGCGCCGAGTAGAGCGTGTTGGTCTTGCCCGACCCCGTCGGGCCGGTGACGAGCACCATGCCGTAGGGCTTCGAGATGTTGCGCTGGAACTTGGCGAGCGAGTCCGCCTCGAAGCCGAGCTTCGTCATGTCGAGCATCAGCTTGTCTTTGTCGAGGAGGCGCATCACGACCTTCTCGCCGAAGAGGGTCGGGAGCGTCGAGACGCGGAAGTCCAGCTCGCGCGAGCGGCCGTCGGCCTTGAGCTTGATCTTGATGCGGCCGTCCTGCGGCAGGCGCTTCTCCGAGATGTCGAGCTTCGACATGATCTTGAGGCGGGAGACGAGCGCGTCGCGCAGGCGCATCGGCGGGTGCATCACGTCGTAGAGCACGCCGTCGATGCGGAAGCGGATGCGGAGGTCTTTCTCGTAAGGCTCGATGTGGATGTCGGACGCGCCGCGCTGCAGGGCGTCGACGAGCAGGACGTTGACGAGCCGGACGACGGGCGCGTCCTCGCTCATCTTCGTCAGACTGGTTACGTCGATCTCGTCGTTGTCGTCGATGACTTCGAGACTGCCGGCCGCCTCGTCCTCGTCGAAGTCGAGGTGGTCGAGCGAGACCGTCTCACCCGCCGAGAAGCCGTTGCCGTTGCCGTTGCCGTTCGCGCCGGGGCCGGCCGCCGCCACGTCCACGGCCGAGGCCAGTTCGATCTCCTTCGACTGCCCGTAGTACTGGTCGATGGCCTCCTGCACGCCCGCCTCCGAGACGACGACGGGTTCGATGTTCAGCCCCGTCATGAACTTGATGTCGTCCATGGCGAAGACGTTCGTGGGATCGACCATCGCCAGCGTCAGCGTCGCCCCGACGCGCGAGAGCGGCAGCACCGAGTACTTCTCGGCCACCTCGCGCGGGATGAGGCGGATGACGGGCGTGTCGACGTCGAACAGGTCGAGGTTGACCGACGGCACGCCGTACTGGCGCGACAGCACGGCCGTCACCATCTCGTCCGAGACCAGCCCCAGCTTGACGAGGTTGTAGCCGAGGCGGCCGCCGTGCTCGCGCTGGTAGTCCAAAGCCTCGCGCAACTGCTGCGGCGTCAGGAGGTTTTCGCGGACGAGGATTTCGCCAAGTTTTGCCGACATGCTGCGACCTGCTGCGGTTGAGAACGTCGTGTGGAGCGGAGGCGCTGAATCGTTGCGGCGGGCAAGAGTCGCGGCCTCTGTGGGCCGGTCTGGCAAAACAGTCCGGGGGGTGTTTAGCCGTTGCCAGCGATGACAAACATCGTTGGCTAAAGCATGTTACTTTTTTGGCCTCCGCGCTGTCAAGGTGAATGTGCTGACCCGGTTTTCGGTCAAAAGGGAAGCCGCGCCCCACTGCTGGGACGCGGCTTCGGCGGTCGTTAAATTGTTCCGTCGCTTACGGCCGGCGGCGCTGGTTGCCGCGCTGGGGCTGCGTCGGCTGCGGCTTGTTCGCCAGCTCCTTGATCGAGCCCTTCACCTCTTCGACCATCTGCGCGACTTCCTGCTTGCGCGTGTCGGCGTCGGGGGCCTTACTGACGAACTGTTCGAGCGACTTAATACCCTCCTGTAGCAGTTGGGGGTCGGCAGGCTCCCCCCCGCCCTTGGTGATGAGCGAGATGCCCAAGCCCCGCATCGCCTCGATGTTGCCGGGGTTGGCCGCCAGAATCTCGCGGTACTTGGCTATCGACTCGTCCACCTTGCCGGCTTGGAAGTAGGCCTCGCCCAAGAGGGCCTGCGCCCTGTTCTTCTTCGCCGGGTCGTTTTCCACCTCGACGTACTCGGAGATGGCCTTGGCCGCCGCGTCGTTGTCGACGGGCGTCAGGGTCAGGAAGGCGAGGCGGTACGCCTCGAAGCGGTCGGCGAGGTAGCCCACCTCTTCGTTCCCCCTGCCGGCCCCGGCCGCGCCCGCGCCCGCCTTAGCCTTGCTGGCCCGGAAGTTCGCGACCGCCTTCTCGGCCGACGCGACCGCCGCCTTCAGGTCGGCGCGGGCCGACTCCTTGCCGGCCTCGTCCTTGGCCTTGACGGCCGCGTTGTACTTGGGCGTGGCGCGGTTGGTCAGGGCGACGGCCTTGTTGCGCGGGAAGACCGACTGTTCGGGGTCGGCCGCGATGCCTTCGTCGTACTTGGCGATGGCCTCGTCGTAACGCTTCGCGGTGAAGGCGTCGTTGCCGGCCTTGAGGATTTCGGGCAGCTTGGCGTTGAGTTCCGTGGCCCGCGCGTTCTCCTTCTCGACGCGCTCGCGCTCGGCCGCCATCGCCGCGGCCTGCTTCTTGGCCTCCTCGGTGTTGGCCGGCGTGGCGGCGGCCGTGCCGCCCGCGCCC
>DATCVD010000189.1:0-2266 GCA_036567125.1 Pyrinomonadaceae bacterium
GATCGACCGGGCCGAGCTGCGGCGCGCGTTTCGCGCGCACTACGGGCGCGAGCCGCGCCTGTTCCGCGCGCCCGGCCGCGTCAACCTGATCGGCGAGCACACGGACTACAACGGCGGCTTCGTCCTCCCGATGGCGCTCGACCGCGAGACGGTCGTCGCCGCGGCGGCGCGCACGGACGCGCGCGTCCTCGTCCGCTCGCTCAACGAGAATGAATCGGCCGAGTTCGATCTTGAGAGTCCCGGCCCGCCGCGCCGCGGCCACTGGCTCGATTACGTCGAGGGCGTCGCGCGCGCCCTCATCGGCAGCGGCTTTGCGCTCGCGGGCGCGGAGCTGATGATCTTGTCGGACGTGCCGGCGGGCGCGGGCCTCTCGTCGTCGGCCGCGCTCGAAATCTCGGCGGGGCTGGCGCTCGCGTCGCTCGCGGGCGCGGAGGTCGATCGCGTCACGCTCGCGCTCGCCGGGCAGCAGGCCGAGCACGAGTACGTCGGGACGATGTGCGGCATCATGGATCAGTTCGTGGCCGCGATGGCGCGCGAGGGGGCCGCGCTTCTGATAGACTGCCGCACGCTCGAAGCGACGCCCGTCCCGCTCGACACGCGGGAGGCGGCCGTCGTCGTCTGCGACACGCGCGTCAGGCACGAGCTGTCAACCTCCGAGTACAACACGCGGCGGCGGGAGTGCGAGCGCGGCGTCGAGCTGCTCGGCGAGTTCCTGCCCGGCGTGACGCAACTGCGCGACGTGAGCGCGGAAGACTTCAGACTGTACGAGGCGCGGCTGCCGGAGCCGATCAGGCGGCGCTGCCGCCACGTCGTCACCGAGGACGAGCGCACGCTCGCGATGGTCGGCGCGCTCGGCCGCGGCGACTTGGCGGAGGCGGGCCGGCTGATGTACGCCAGCCACGAGTCGCTCCGCCGCGACTACGAGGTGAGCTGCCGCGAACTCGACGAGCTGGTCTCAATCGCGCGGGCGCTCGGCGGCGTGGTCTTCGGCGCGCGCATGACAGGGGGCGGCTTCGGCGGCTCGACCGTGAACCTCGTCCGCCGCGCGGCGCTCGACGAGTTCACCCGAACCGTCTCGGCCGACTACGAGCGGGCGGTCGGCGTCCGGCCCGCCGTCTACGTCTCCGAGCCGGGCGGCGGGGCAGAAGAAGTAACAGACTCGTAAATCGTGAATCGTAAATCGTAAATCGTGGAGAACTGATTTTCATCGATTCACGATTCACGATTCACGATTCACGATTCACGGCTTTTATATGAGCAGCATCCGTGACGTGGCGCGGGCGGCGGGCGTTTCGACCGCGACCGTGTCGCACGTCATCAACAACACGCGGTTCGTGTCCGAGGAGGTGCGCGCGCGCGTGCTCGCGGCCGTCGAGCGGTGCGGCTACTACCCGAACGCGCACGCGCGCTCGCTGGCGTCGGGCCGCAGCCACACGCTCGGCCTCGTCATCTCGGACATCGCCAACCCGTTCTTCCCCGAGTTGGTCAAGTCAATCGAGGACGCCGCCTTCGAGCACGGCTACGACGTGGTGCTCTCGAACACGAACTACGACCCGGAGCGCACGTCCCGCTACGTCCGCCGCCTGATCGAGCGCAAGGTGGCGGGCGTCGCCCTGATGACCTCGGAGCTGGATTCGGCGCTCATCAGCGAGATGGCGCGGCGCGAGGTGGCGGTCGTCTTCCTCGACCTCGGCCGGCCGGGGCCGCACATGAGCAACCTCTGCGTCGATTACGAGGCCGGCATCGAGGAGGCCATCCGCCATCTGGTCGGGCTCGGGCACCGCCGCATCGCCTTCGTCGGCGGCCCCGCCCACCTGCGCTCGGCGGCCAAGCGGTCGGAGGCGTTCCGCGAGACGGTGGCGCGGCTGCTCCCCCGTGAGCCGCCGCGCATCTTCCGCGGCGACTTCAAGCTCGAAGGCGGGCGCGAGGCCGCGCGCGCGTGGCTCGCCGCCGACGAGCGGCCGACGGCCGTCGTCGCGGCCAACGACATGATGGCGCTCGGTCTGGTGGGCGAGCTGCGCGCGGCCGGCCTTGAGATTCCGCGCGACGTGTCGGTCGTCGGCTTCGACGACATCGCGTTCGCGTCGCTCGTCGAGCCGCGGCTGACGACCGTCTGCCTGCCGCGTCAGGAGTTGGGCCGCCACGCCGTCGGGGCGCTGCTGGCGACCATCGCGCACCCCGAACAGCAGGGCGTCGAGATCAAGATACCGACCTACCTCGTCGCGCGCGGCTCGACCGCCCCGGCGCGCGGCGCGTGAGGGCGGCG
>DATCVD010000190.1:0-14470 GCA_036567125.1 Pyrinomonadaceae bacterium
CCGCATGACGAGCGCCGCGGCGAGCGCGAAGAACGGGGCCATCGGCAGCAGCCCCGCCCCGGCCAGCAGCAGCGCGAAGAAGGCGAGCGGCAGCAGCGGCAGGTAGACGACCGAGTAGAAGGCGGAGATGCCGACGGCGACGGCGTTCGACGCGCCGAGCAGCGTGCCGCGGTCGGTGCGGCCGCGGCGCACGGCCAGCCACGTCTGGAGGTTGGCGAGCGGCACGAAGACGACCAGCAGCACGTGCCAGAGCGTCGGGATGGGGTCGAAGAACTCCTCCGCGCAAATGTGCGTCGTCGCCTCGACCGCGATGGAGATGGACGGCAGGACGACCCCCGCCAACAGCGTGAACGTCGCGCCGCGCACCGGCCTCTCGCCCTCCGCCAACGGCTCTGACATCGGTTCTCTCCTCGGTAAGAAAATTGCGCCCGGCGGCCGGCGAGACGGTCAACGCTCACCGGGCGAAGCCGGCCGCCGCCGAAGCGTCGCGGTAGCTTTATAACGCAAAGGACTTTTTGTCAACTCTTTTTTTGAGCGGTGGGGGCGGGGCGTTGGCTGCGGGCGACCGGATCAATCTCCGGGCCGCCGCGCTCCCCGGAGACGTGCGGGGTTCCGGGGCCGGTGCCTGCCCCCCACGACTTCACGCGCCGGGAGGGCGTTGGTTCCGGGTAGATCGTAGGCCCGAGTCGGGCCGCCGGGAGCCGCCGAGTCCCGCCCTCAGGTGGCGCGCTCGACCGTCAGGCCGACCTCTTGGCCGAAAGCCACTTCGAGCGTGTGCCCGTCGGGGTCGCGGACGAGCGCCCAGTAGCCGACGGGGTAGCCGGAATCGGTCGGCCCGTCGAGCAGTCTCCCCTCCGCCTTCGCTTCCGCGCAGAGGCGATCCACCTCCGCGCGGCTCTCGCACCCGACGCCGAGGTGCGCCCACGGCACGAGCGGGTGCTCGACGCGCTCCACGCCGATCAGCACGACGACGAAGGGCCGCGTCCGGTCGCTGACCCAGACGACCTCGCCTTCCGACTCCGCGCCCTTGCGCCGGTGGACGACCTGCATCCGCGCGTACTTCGCGTAGAAGGCGATGCTGGCTTCCACGTCCGTGACCGGAAGCGCGACGTGCGTGAGTCCGAGATCAGACATTAGACTTGTTGCCTCCCGCGAGGGCTCGCGGCCCTCTTAACCCGAAACGTCCGCCCCCGACACCGAAAGTCTGGAAACCGATCATTTTACGCTTTCCGCGGCGAAGGAGGGAGAGTGCGGATTGACTGGATTGACCGGCCCCGCTTCCTGAACAAGCGTTACGGGTGCTTTGAGGCCCTGACTGTATTTCAACATCGGGGGCCGAGTGGTATTATCCGAGGAACACGACAGCGACCATCTGTAAACGTCCAGATTATGCCGGGCTTGCCGGGCAAGCCGGAGGGGAGGCGCATGCGACCAACACCGGGCGACGCCGGCGGCGATTGCATCCGCCGTCCCGCGTTCTTCATTATGCCGCCCCGCACGCGGGGACGTTCGTGATAGGCCACGCCGGCAGGAAATGGACACGCTCACCGATGCGACCACGCGCGGCCGGGAAACCGGTCTGGACACAGTCAGGGGGAACCTTACATGAATGACGACTTCGACGAGACCTCCGGGCCGGAGTTGACGGCCGACGAGGAGGCGCTGCTGAAGGAGATGCCGGCGCTGACCGACGTGGGCCAAGCGCGGCGCGCGTTCCTCGGGCAGACGCTGGCGTGCGGCCTCGGCGCTTTCGCGCTGATGCTGCTTGAGAAGGAGCAGGCGCTGGCCGCGCTGGCCGCCTCGCCCGACGCGGTGTTCGCCCCGGCCCCGGCGCTGGAGAACCCCGTCAGGGTCTTGCTGAAGGTCAACGGGGCGGCCAAGACGCTTGAAGTGGATTCGCGCATGGTGCTCTTGGACGCCCTGCGCGAGCGGATGGAGCTGACGGGGACGAAGAAGGGCTGCGATCAAGGGCAGTGCGGCGCGTGCACCGTGCTCGTGGACGGCCGCCGCGTGCTCTCGTGCCTGACGCTCGCGGCGACGTGTGAGGGCAAGGAGGTGACGACCGTCGAGGGGCTCGCGCGCGGCGACGAGCTGCACCCCGTGCAGGCGGCCTTCATCAAGTACGACGGCTTCCAGTGCGGCTACTGCACGCCGGGGCAGATCTGCTCGGCCGTCGCGCTGCTCGAAGAGGCCCGGCGCGGCGAGGTCAGCCACGTCACCCAAGACGTTGCCGCGACGACGACGCGGCTCACGGACGACGAGATACGCGAGCGGATGAGCGGCAACATCTGCCGCTGCGGCGCTTACCCCGGCATCGTCGCGGCGATCAAGGAGGCGCATTCGGGCAAAGAGTCGGCGCGGACGTGGCGCTTCGTCGGCGAGGAAGAGTTGGCCCGCGTCAGGAAGGGGGGCGGAGCCGATGAGGCCGTTTAAGTACGTCCGCGCGAGCGATCCCGCGGCGGCCGCGCGCGCGGTCGCGGCGAACCCGAATGCCAAGTTTCTGGCGGGCGGGACGAACATCCTCGATCTGATGAAGGAGGATGTCGAGCGCCCCGACGAGTTGATCGATCTGACGCGCCTGAAACTCACCGAGATCAAAGCCGCGGGCGGCGGCGTCTCCATCGGCGCACTAGCTAGAAATACGGACACCGCCAACCACCCGCTCATCCGCCGCAACTACCCGCTGCTCACGCAGGCCATCGTCGCCGGGGCGTCGGCGCAGCTGCGCAACATGGCGACCAACGGCGGCAACCTCATGCAGCGGACGCGCTGCCAGTACTTCTACGACACGGCGATGCCCTGCAACAAGCGCGAGCCGGGGAGCGGGTGCGGCGCGCTCGGAGGCTTGAACCGCATCCACGCCATCTTCGGGTGGAGCGACAAGTGCGTCGCCACCTACCCCGGCGACATGGCGAACGCGCTCTACGCGCTCGACGCCGTCGTGCGCGTGAGAGGTGCGAACGGGCGCGAGCGCACGATACCGGCGGGCGAGTTTCACCGCCTGCCCGGCGACACGCCCGAGCGCGACACCAACCTCCAGCACGGCGAACTCATCACGGCGATTGAGTTGCCGAAGTCCGACTTCGCCAAAAACTCTTACTACCTGAAGGTGCGCGACCGCGCGAGTTACGCCTTCGCGCTCGTCGCCGTCGCGGCCGCGCTCGAAATGGACGGCGGCCGCGTCCGTACGGCCCGCGTCGTGCTCGGCGGCGTGGCGCACAAGCCTTGGCGGAGCAGCGAGGCGGAGGCCGCGTTAGTCGGCAAGCCGGCCTCCCAGCAGACCTTCGAGCGGGCCGCCGAGCTTGCGCTCAAAGGCGCGCGGCCGCTCGCGCACAACGCCTACAAGGTGGAGCTGGGGGAGCGGGCGGTCGTGCGCGCCCTGATGCGCGCGGCCCGTCTGGCCTGAGGGGGAGACTATGCCGAGGTACATCGGGAAAGAGATGAGCCGCGTGGACGGCGTGGCGAAGGTGACGGGGAGGGCGAAGTACGCGGCCGAGTTCCGCGCGCCCAACCTCGCCTACGGGTTCATCGTGCTGGGCGCGGTGGCGAAGGGCACGATCAAGTCCATCGACACGGGCGGGGCCGAGCGCGCGCCGGGCGTCGTCCGCGTCTTCACGCATTTGAACGCGCCGCGGCTCGGGCCGAAGGCTTCGCACGAGCAGTCGCCGCCGCGCGCGCAGGAGGAGAAGGACAAGTCGTTCCGCGCGCTCCAGTCCGACAGGATTTACTTCAACATGCAGCCGGTGGCGCTCGTCGTCGCCGAGACCTACGAGCAGGCGCGCTACGCCGCCCGCCTCGTCAAAGTCTCCTACAACGCCGAGCGGCACTCGACCGACACGGAGGCCGTGAGCGAGCGCGGCCGCTTCCCCTCGCAGGGGCCGCCGCCCAAACCGCGCGGCAACCCCGAGGCGGCGATGAAGGCCGCGCCCGTGAAAGTTGAGGCCGAGTACCGCATCCCCGTCGAGCACCACAACCCGATGGAGCCGCACGCGGCCGTCGCCGTCTGGCAGGGCGACCGCCTCACGGTCTTCGACAAGTCGCAGGAAGTTTACAACGTGCGCAAGCACCTCGCGTCGAGCTTCAACGTACCCGAGGAGAACGTGCACGTCGTCTCGCCCTACGTCGGCGGCGCGTTCGGCTCGTCCCTGAGGCCGAACTACTACCCGGCGCTCACCGCGATGGCGGCGCGCGAGATCAAGCGCCCGGTCAAGGTCGTCTACACGCGCACGCAGATGTACACGGGCCACGGCTACCGCCCCCACACGATCCAGAAGATCGCGCTGGGCGCTGAAGCGTCGGGGAAGCTCACGGCGATGATCCACGAGGCCGTGCACAACACCTCCACCTTCGAGGAGTTCTCTGACAACACCACCGGCTTCACCCGCCAAGTTTACGCCTGCCCGAACCTCTACGCGCCGCTCAAGATCACCGACACCGATCTCAACACGCCGACGTGGATGCGCGCTCCCGGCGCGGTCTCGGGCATGTTCGCGTTGGAGTGCGCGATGGACGAGCTGGCCTACGCGCTCAAGATCGATCCGCTCGAACTCCGCCTCATCAACTACGCCGAGACCGACCCCGAAAGCGGCCGCCCGTTTTCGAGCAAGGCGCTCCGGGAGTGCTACCGGCTCGGCGCGGAGAAGTTCGGGTGGAAGCAGCGCAAGATGGAGCCGCGCTCGATGCGCGACGGGCGGCTTCTCGTCGGCTGGGGGACGGCCACCGGCATCTGGGGCGCGTTCCAGATGCCGGCGACGGCCCGCATCACCTTCAGGGCCGACGGGACGGCGCACGTCGCCAGCGCGACGAGCGACATCGGCCCCGGAACATACACGGTCGTCACGATGATCGCCGCCGAGTACTTGGGCCTCCGGCCCGAGCAGGTGAAGTTCGAACTCGGCGACACGGATCTGCCCCGCGCCCCGGCGCAGGGCGGCTCGTGGACGACGGCGAGCGTCGGCTCGGCCGTGCACGGCGCGGCGCTGGCCGTCGCCGCCAAGCTGCTCGCGCTCGCCAACCGCGAAGCGTCGTCGCCGCTCAAGGGCGCGGCCGCCGCCGATGTCGAGATGCTGGACGGCCGCCTGCGGCTCAAGGCCGACGCGTCGAAGTCCGTCAGCGTCGCGGACGTGATGCGGCGCAACCACCTCGCGGAGATCACGGAGACGTTCGAGGCGAGGCCGTCGGCGGAGCGCCGCAAGTACGCGACGATGGCGCACGGCGCGCAGTTCGTCGAGGTGAAGGTCGATCCCGATCTCGGAACTGTCCGCGTCGCGCGCGTCATCGAGGTCACGGCCTGCGGGAAGATCATCAACCCGAAGGCGTCGCACAGTCAGGAGATCGGCGGCGTCGTGTGGGGCATCGGCATGGCCTTGCAGGAGGCGACCGAGATCGACCACCGCTACGGCCGCATCATGAACCCGAACTTGCAGCACTACCACGTCCCCGTCAACGCCGACGTGCACGAGGTCGAGACGCTGTTCGTCGAGGAGGACGACTCGGTCGTCAACCCGCTCGGCGTCAAGGGTATGGGCGAGCTGGGGATGGTCGGCATCCCGGCGGCCATCGCCAACGCCGTCTTCCACGCCACGGGCCGGCGCGTCCGCGAGCTGCCCATCACGCCGGACAAGCTGCTCTAGATCGGGGTGAGCTTATGAACGAAGCGCGGGCATTGGTCGAAGCGTTCGACGCGGCGTGCGCCGGGGGCGAGCGGTGCGCGCTGGCGACGCTCGTCAGCGTCGAGGGCTCTTCGTACCGGCGGCCGGGCGCGCGGATGCTCGTCCGCGAGGGCGGGGCGACGACGGGCATGATCAGCGCCGGCTGCCTCGAAGCCGACGTCGTCGAGCACGCGCGGCGCGTCATCCGGGCGGGCAAGGCTGTGCTCGTCGAGTACGACACCGCCTCGACGGGCGACGAGCTGGCTTGGGGGCTGGGGCTCGGCTGCAACGGCGTGGTGCGCGTGCTGGTCGAGCCGCTCGCCCCCGGCTCTCCTTACGTCGAGGCGCTGAGGCGTTCCTGCGCCGCCGACGCCGCGCCCTTGACGGTGGCGACCGTGTACCAACACACGCCGCCGGAGTCCGCGCCCGGCGCGGCCCGAATCGAAGCCGGGGCGCGCATCTTCATCGACGAGGAAGGTGAGGTCGGCCGCGAGAGGCTGAGCGACGACGCGGCCGCGGCGATTGAGAGCGAGGTGCGTGCGCTGTCGCGCGGAGAAGTGGCGTCCGGTGCCCACGTCTTTGACGTTGACGGCGCGGGCGTAAAAGTTTTCGTCGAAACGCTCCTGCCTCCCGTCTCGCTCGTCGTCTTCGGGGCGGGGCACGACGCGCTGCCGGTCGTCGAACTCGCGCGCGGCCTCGGCTGGCAGACGGAGGTCGTCGATCCGCAGGCCCGCCCCGCCAGCCGCTCGCGGTTCGCCGTAGCGGACAGGGTCACACTCGCGCGCCCCGAAGAAGTAGCGGCGCGGGTCGGCATTACGCCGCGGACACTGGCGCTGCTGATGTCGCACAACTACGCGCACGACCTCGCGCTGCTCAGGTTCCTGCTCGCGTCGCCGGCCCGCTACGTCGGGGTCATGGGGCCGCGCAAACGCACCGAGCGGATGCTAAGTGAACTGGCGGCGACAGAGGAACCGCTTCGCCTCGAAGAAGCGGGCTTGGCACGTCTTCACTCACCGGCCGGCCTCGACATCGGGGCGAACGCGCCGGCAGAGATCGCCCTGTCGATCGTCGCCGAGATGCGCGCGGTGCTGGACGGGCGGCGCGGCGGGATGTTGCGCGAGCGCCGCGGCTCCATCCACGGCAACCCCTGCGACGGCGAGCGCGTCACCATTGCGGAAGATCACGTCGTGGCCGTGGCGTGAGGGGCGGAGGCCGACGCGGAGGGCAATTTCCGGGGTGGTCGAAAGCAACTCGGCGGGAGTCGGCGCTGTTGTCTTGGCGGCGGGTGTGTCCTCCCGCATGGGCAGGCCGAAGCAGACTCTTCGATTCCGGGGCGAGAGTCTGCTCAGGCGCGCCGCCCGCGCCGCGCTCGGCGCGGGGTGCCGCCCCGTCGTCGTCGTGACGGGCGCGAACGCCGAGCTGTCGAGGCGCGAGTTGGACGGCCTCGACGTGCGGGAAGTTTGGAATCCCCGCTGGGAGGCCGGGATGGGGTCGTCAATCCGGGCGGGCGTCGAGGGGTTGGTCGGCGCGGACGCTAATACGGAGGCGGCCGTCCTTTTGCTGTGCGACCAACCTCACGTCACCGCCGCAGTCATCTCCGGCTTGGTCGCGGCGCACCGCGCCACCGGAAAGCCCGTCGTCGCCTCGACCTACGGCGGGGGCTTCGGCGCGCCGGCCCTGTTCAGCAGGACACTCTTCGCCGAACTGGCGCGTCTCGAAGGCGCGGCGGGCGCGAAGCAGGTCATTAAGAGGCACGCCGCGGAGGCGCACTTCCTGCCCTTCCCCCGCGGCGAAGTGGACGTGGACACGCCGGATGACCTCTCCCGGCTGATCGCGGAGGACGCCGAACAGGAACAGGCTTCACGCCGTTCCGACCCATGACGGCGGGTGTCACGTGATGTAGCGTCCCGCGGGTCTGCCAAACCGGCCGCGGGCCGATCAGGTCGGGGCGATAGCTGAAGCCCGCCGGCAGTTTCGGCCCGGCTTCGTGCCTGCCGGTCGCGCCGCCGCAGAGATCGAACTGTAGTTACCGGATTACCGTTTCGCGGCCCGTCCCGTAGCTCCCCGCCGGCGATTCCGGCCGAGCGAACTGTCCCTCCGGTAAAGCAAACTCAAACGGGCACGCCGGCCCTCACCTCCCGAAAAGATCACAGGAAAATGCAGGGTTCGCGGCGCGCCGTGTTCCGGCACGCCGGGTGCAATAGGTGAAGGCGCGCGGCAATGGGGCCACGGTAAAAGGAGAAAAAGCTATGAGAATGGAAGAGAACATGGGGGAGCGAGGCCGGAAGGGGGCGGGTGTGATGTGGTCGTGCTTTCTGGTTTGCCTGCTGGTCGGGAGGGCCGAGTGGCAGAAAACTTTCTTCCCGAATAATTGCGCGGGCGACGTGTAGCGAAGCGGTGGCCGGGGCCGGTGTGAGGTGCGGGTTCGTTAAATCCTGAGAGGTTCGACGCCATGTGGCAAGTCAACGATGTGATCGTCATTAGCGACGTCCATCTGTCAACAAAGAAAGGGGGTGCCGGCAAGGACGGTCAGGAACTGTTTCAGGCCGACGAAGCTCTGGGGCAGTTCCTGACTTGGGTCCTCCGCGAGGCCGCCGACAGTCTCGTCGTCCTCAACGGCGACATCCTCGATTACCTTTCGATCTCGCCGGGGCCGGAAGCGAAAACGGCCGTCACGGATTTCTTACACCTGCCCGAAAGAACGCGCGCCATCGTCGAAGACCACCCGGCCGTTTTCGACGCCCTCGCGCGCCTCGCCGCTTCGCCCCGCCACCAGATAGTTTTCACCGCCGGCAACCACGACCCCGAGTTAATCTTCCCTTCGGTGCAGCAAGTGATCGAGAAGCGGCTGTCAAACTCGGCGAGCGCGCCGCCCCTCCGCTGGTTCGTTCAGGGGGACGCTCTGGCCCTCCAAGTGGGCGCGGCCCGGACTATCGTCGAGCACGGCGACGTGCTCGACGCGTGGAACAGGGTTGACCGCTCCGCCATGCGCAGCGCCGTCAGCCTCGCCAGCCGGGGGCTGCTGTCGCATCACAGGTACCAAGCGCCGCCCGGCTCGCGCCTCGTCCTCGACTGCCTGATCAGCCTCAAGCAGGACTACCCTTGGGTCGAACTGCTCAAGCCCGAGACGAGCACGGTCCCGCACCTGCTGCGCTACTACCTGCCCAAGGAAAGACTCCCGGAATTCAAGGACGCACTCTTCAGCTACATTCAGGCGGCGAAGAATCATCTCGTCGTCCAGCTGTGCGAGGAGGTCGGCCCGCACGAGCTGTTCATGGAGGCCGCGGGCGAACTGGCGGGCGCGGAGTCCGACTCGGCGCTGGGCCACTTCCGCAAGCTCTGGAACGACCTCAACCGGCAGGCGACCGCCTTGCGGAAGAACAGCCTGATCTCCCGGCTGCGTCAGGCGGCCGTCAAAGACAGCTTCTTCGACGTGGCGGCGGCGGACGCGGGGACTTACAAGGTCTTATCCTTCCTTGTCGGGAACGGGGCCGACCTGTTGATTCACGGCCACACCCACTCGGCCAAGGCGTACAAGGTCGCCGCGCGCGCCGCGGACGGCGACAAGGACGGCCTCTACCTGAACAGCGGCACTTGGGCGCAACTGATGCGCCTGCCGGCGCACGACGGCGGCGACGACGTGTGGCAACAATTTCTCGACGACCTAGAGGGCGGCGAGGCGCGCGGCTTCGCCAACGGGTTTCAGCGCCTGACCTTCGCCCGCGTCAGCTCCGGGCGCGGGCAGACCACCGCGCGCCTCGGCGAGTGGAAGGACGGGTCGCCGGTCGAGCTCGCGGCCTACGCGTTCGCGCCGGAGCGAAGGACTTGGGAGCAGGAAAGTTGAGGGGCGACCGATGACACCATCCGCCGTTATGCCGAGTGCCGCGTCCCGGAAACCGGGCTTCATCCGCCACTTCAACTGGTTCGCCATAGCGCTGCTCGTCCTCCTGTACCTGCTCATCGCTTGCTGGCTGATGGCCTCGCCGCAGCTCTGGCCGGTGGCCCCGTTCTCGGAGTTCATCCTCCAGCACCCGGCCCTCATCAGGCTATTTACCGCGATCATCGCCGCCTTCTGCGCCCTGTTTTTCTTCTGGCCGAGGGAGGGCAGACACCTCGTCGGGCGTTGGAACGATTACGTCGGCTTGGCCTTCGCCACCTTCTGCGTGCAGTACACGCTGCGCCTCGTCGAGAACCAGCTGGAAGGCGTGGTCACCGAAGTCACCCTCCACCACATCCACAGCGCCTTCAACAGCGTGATCGTCCTCTGCTCGGCCCTTAACAATCTGCTTTTCCTCGCGGCGGCCAGAATCCTCCTGAATAAGAACAAGAGAGTTGATGTGGTTGAGCCGCCCGAAGGCGGGGGGATTTTAACGCGGTACAAATACAGGTTGATTAACGCCTATAAAGAATTCCTCGTAATCATTCCCAAGTGGACTTGGGTCGCGGCCCTGCTTTCCCTGATCACGATCCTCGACTCGTGGCCCGGATTCTCTTGGGCGCGCTTCCCCGACGGCCTCTTCTCCGCCTACTGTCTCTGCCTGTTCGGGTACGCCACGGCGCTGAACCTCAACTACCGCCGCCGCAGCGTGTTAGCGGCGCTGGCCCTGCTGGTCTCGGTCGCGTACGGCACGGGGCAGTTGGTCTACGCCATCAACCCGATCATCGCCGGCGCGGCCGACAGCGGGAGGCGCAGCCTCTTCCCCCTCCCGTGGAGGGCGGAGATCGGGGCCAACGTCAGGGAGCTGGTCGACACGGAAGATGGGGCGCTGGAGAGCGGGGCGGCCGGCGGCGGGGCGAGTCAACCGCCCGCAGAGCCGGCCGTGCTGGCGGCGCGGTTTCTGGACAACGCCGTCTTCGCGGCGCTGCTGCCGATGAAGTTCCTGCTCTTCGTGCCGGCCTTCTTCTTGTACCTGCTCTCTATCATCTCCGTGAACGACTTCCGGCGGGCGCTCAGCGAAACCACCAGCCGGCGGAAAGACTACCTGTCCGCCGACGGCGTCGTCGCCGCCATCGGCGAGAGTCTGGGGGTGGACAGAGTCGTGCTGTTCATCAGGCTCCCCGGAGTCCTGAAAGCGCGCGGCACGGAGGACGAGCGCGTTCTCCCGCTCACGTGGGACGCCGACGCCGCTCCCGAAGGGAGGAAGAGGCGGGAGTCCCCATTCCCTCTGGGGAGCAACCCCCTGCTGGTGCGGTTGATGAAGACCGAGGGCGAGGAGGTGCTCGTCACGTCCGAAAGCCCCGAGTACGAGCCTCGCGGGCTGACGACCGAAGGCCCGTCGCCGCACGTCCTGCTGCTCGCGCCGGTCAAGTTCCACGGCGGGGTCATCGGCGCGTTGCAGGCGGAGTTCAGGGAGAGGGGGAAGTTCAACCACACGACGCTCCAGAAGCTCCGGCTGATGGCCGAGCTCGTCGCCCCCCCCGTTCAGGACTTCCGCTCGCTGGCCGCGGCCGATCAGGTCGGGTTCCGCTTCACGCGCCTGCAGGTCAACCACCCCAAGGATAGTTTCGCGGACGCGACCGCGCGCATGGTCGGCGTCCTGCACGACGTGCTGTCGCCCCAAGCCACCCGCCTCGACATCGAGATCGGCTTCTTCTCCCTGAAACACGTCTACCCGGAGGGCGGCGACTGCAGCACGATGCTGGAGCAGCAGGTGGCCGGCTACGACGTGAACGACGACGAGATAGAGATCGTCGGCGACACGATGGTGGTCAAGAGTCAGACGCTCTTCCGGCCGAGGGAGGGCGACCGCAAGGACTCGCCGAACACCCTGCAGCTGGGCAGCCTGATAATGGCGATCCCGGCCGAGAAGGACGAGTTCTGTTCGCCGACCGTCGCCGCCTATTACCTGAACCGCAGGACGGTGGCCTCGCTGACGGCCGACGGGGTGTTCGACGCGGCCCGCAGCTCGCTAGGTAATGTCATCAAAGACCTCAGCGTCGCGTTCAGCAAGGAGACGCTGGATCGGGAAGAGTGGTTCGAGGCGCTGGCGGAGGCGGCGGGCAAGGCGGGCCTGTTGTGGATCGCCGCCCCCGACGCCGACGCCGACGGCGACGAGTCGCAGGGCGAGCCGGAGCCCATCGAACTACTCCCCGGGCCCGCCGGCGAGGAGCAGGCGACTCTCCTCGCGCAGCCCCTGAGCCGCGTCCTCCCGAACCCGCACAACGCCCCGACCCGCCACGTCGTCCGCCTCCGCCTCCCGAAGACGAAGCAGCAACTCTACTTCGGCGTCGCCCGCCCCACGTTCGGGCCGGAGCTCGACTTCGAGTCGCCGTGGAGGGTCTTCCTGCTCGATCTGGCCGACGTGGCCGACGAGATGTTGGAGGGCATCCAGAGGCGCCAGAAGGCCGAAGCCGACAAGCTCAGGGAGGCCCAGTATCAGGGCGTCATCACCATCGCCGTGACGACGGGGACGCTCATGCACCAGCTCCTCAACATGATCAAAGACCAGCTCTCGGCCACGGAGGACTTGGAGGAGGAGCTGAACGATAACGGGGCCGGGTTGAACCCGCGCAGCGCCGACCTGCTGCGGACGATGAAGAGATCGGCCGAGCGGATGCGCGAGTTGACCGGGGCTTTCAAGAGCGTCACGAAGATGGAGGGTCGCCGGCCCTGCTCCGTCAGGGAGGCCGCGGAGCAGGCCGCGCGGCTCTTCCAGATTTCACTCAAGCAGAGGAAAATAGAGTTCAGGAATAACCTTCCGCCGGAGCTCGAGGCCGACGTGCCCTTCCACGTCGTCGCCTTCGCGCTGGCGAACCTGATCGGCAACGCCAAGGACGCCATCAGGGCGATCGGCGTGATCGAGATCGAGGCCGAAGATAAGGACAAGTTCATTCTATGCCACGTTACCAACAGCGGGCCGGCGGAGATCCCCCGCGACATCCGGGAGACCCTCTTCGAGTTCGGCAAGACGACGAAGGACAAGGACGGCCACAACGGCTGGGGCCTCTACTTCGTCGAGAAAGCTCTTAAGGAGAACGGTGGGGCGATCGCGCTGGCTTACTCGAACCCGGCGGCCACGCGCTTCACCGTCCGTCTGCCCAAACAGGGATAGGCCCACGCGCGTCTCTTTTCCCGCCCGCGCCAGCCCGGCCCCCTCTTCTACCACCAAGCTCCGGAAGGGAACACGCCATGCATAGCAAAACTGTCGTCATCGTCGAGGACTTGGAGCCTCAGCGGACGGCCCTGCGGAACAAGTTCGAGCGCCGGGGCTTCCGCGTCGGGACCGCGGCCAACGTCGCGGAGGCGCGCCGCGTGATCGCGGAACTCGGCGAGGAGATCGACGTGATGGTCTTGGACATGCGGCTCGAAGACCCGGAGGCCCCCGACACGACCGGGGCCGACATCGGCATCGAGGTGCAGGATCAGCACCCCGACTGGCTGCCCGAGTATTTAATCCACTCGCAGTTCTCGGAAGTTAATTACTACCGGCTCGCCCTGCGGCTGGGGGCCGCGGCTTACCTCTCGAAATTGGAGACGAATCTTGAGGACGTTGTCCGCCACGTCCGCGCGCTCGCGCTCAGGCGGGCGCTGCGCTTGGAGCGGCCGAAGGTCGCCGAGAAGCTGCGCGTGATCTCGGAATCGACCAAGAACCTTTCCGTGGCCGTCAGGCGGTTCTGCCGCGAGCTGCTCGCCGGCGAACTCGACGCCTGCCTCGGAGCCCCCTACGTCCTGCTGCTCACCGACGAGGGCGGGACGCAGATCTTTGCCACCAACACCGACCTGCCGGCCACCTACGAATCCTTCTACACGACGCTTCAGGCGATGGCGCACGGCATCTCGAACTTCTCCGTGCCCTACAAAGTGTCCGAGGAGGTGATGAGAAAGCTGCCGCCGCCGGCCAACGACAACGAGGCCAGAATCTACGAGCGGCTCCCCAAAGCCGCCTTCATCCCGCTGGCGAACGTGAAGAACTTCCGCCTGTCGCTCGGCCTCTTCGAACCCGAACCCGGCACGAAATACCCGGAGGACGCCGAGAAGCTGGCGATAGTGCTGGCGCAGTACGTCCGCTCCACCATCGTCGAGCACTTCCTGCGCATCCTCGTCCACCTCGACTCGCAGAAGAAGGCGATGCTCAAGAGCACCTCGCACCTCTGCGTCTTCCTCGGCCAAGATCAGCAGGGCATCATCGAGGAGGGGCTGGCGGCGGGCGACCTGCGCGAAGGGGGAGACGCGCACCGCAAGCTGATCATGATGGCCGACGACCTCTGGCAAACCGGGACGATCCTTGCGAACGTGGCGAACAGCGGTTCCGAGGAGGAGTACGCGAGCTTCGAGGTCGGCGAGCTGGTGGAGAAGGCGTTCAGGGATTTGAAAGAGAGGATGAACTTGCGCGGCGTCGAGTTCGGCGTCGAGGGGTCTTGCGAGGTCAGGGCCAAGCAGGACGACATGTACATCGCCGTGATCAGGGTGCTGCAATGGCTGGCGCAACGCCGGATAGAGACGCCGCCCGAGCTCGACCCCCGAATCTGGGTGAGATGCGCCCGCGCGAGCGGCGGCTCGCGGGTCACCTTCGAAGACCGCAGCGACCGGCTCCCGAAGAAGTTGCGCGAGCAGTTGTTCATGCCGTTCTCCGTCTCGGTGGCGGCCCCGGTCGAGACCGAGATGCGCGGGCCGGGCCTGTACCTGCCCCTCTACCTCGCGCAGATGCTCGTGGAGGAGAAGTACGGCGGGGTGTTGGACGACAAATCGGACGATCTCGAAGGCGACGTCGGGCACCGGCTCGTGATGCGTTTCGATTCGCTCGACCGCGCCACCGAGCGCGGGCCGGGCGAAGGGTCTGCCGCGCGCTGACGCGCCGGCCGAAAGTTCGCGGCGCGGG
>DATCVD010000191.1:0-3464 GCA_036567125.1 Pyrinomonadaceae bacterium
CGGGTCGTGCGCGTCGAGGTGCAGGACGCGGCCGCGCGCGGCGAAGTCCGGGGGGGCTTCCTCGGCGCGGTAGGCGAGCCGCTCGTCCCTGTCCCAGAGGATCGTGCGCTCGCCCGTGCGCGCGTCGATGACGATGTAGGCGATCTGGTTGCGCGCCCCGTCGACGACCTCGGCGCGCTCGACGTCGACGCCTTCGGCGCGCAGCGTGTCGAGTCCGAAGCGCCCGGCGGCGTCGGAGCCGAAGCGGCCGGCGTAGGCCGTGCGCCGCCCCAAGCGTTGCAGCGCGACCATCGCCGAGGCGGTCTGCCCGCCGGCCGACTGTTCGTGTTCGAGCAGCCGCGTCTTCGTGTCGAAGGCCGGGTACTCCGGCGCGACGAGCAGGTGATCGACGGCGTTCAGGCCGAACCCGACGGCGTCGAACTCGCGGTCGGCCGGCAACTGGAATGGTAAGCGCAAGCGTCTCCCTCCCGCGTCCGCGTCTGCCGTGCTTCTAAAACAGTCGCCGCGCCGCAGTCAACACGCCCGGCAGTTTACACGACGACGCCTTCCGCCTTCGCGATCCGCGACGCCGAAAAAACTTCGCGCCCCCGGCGTCTGCGCGCGAGCTTCCTGTTTGCGAACAAAGAAGTCTCGCGCGCAGACGCCGGGGGCGCGAAGGCGAAGCGTTATTTTGAGCCCTTACTCCCGCTTGCGCGCGGCCGCGGCCTCCGCGATGAAGCGGCCGGCCTCGTCGCCGTAGGGCTTCCGGAACGACGCCGGCCAGTTCGACTGATCGGCGTAGAGCTTCCTGAGTCCGGCGGCGACTTCGGCGTCGCCGCCCGTGAAGGCTTCGATCAAACTCTGCCAGCGCGCGGCCAACTCCTGCGCCCGCTCGCTCGCCGGGTCGACGCCGGCTCGCGCGGCCTCGTCGACCTCGGCGATGAGTTGCGCCCAGTCGCGCTGCCCCTGCTCGATGGCCTCCTGACCCAACGCGGCGGCGCGCTCATCGATCTTTTTGCGCGCGCCCTCCGAGTAGTAACGCATCATCCAGTCCGTGTTGTTCTGCATCTCGATCACCTCGATTATTTTCGCGAACGCCTCCGGCCCGACGCGGCCGTCGCGTTCGAGCACGCGCTCGGCCTGCTCGACGGCCCGCACGGCCCGGCGCAGACGCCGGCCCTTCTCTTCCAGAATCTCGCGCTGGAGGCGGAGCGCCGCGCGCAGGTCTGGCGCGCCCGCGCGGAGCACGTCCCTGATCTGTTTCAAAGAGAGGCCGATGAACTTCAGCGTCACGATCTGCTGAAGGCGCGCGAAGTCCGAATCAGTGTAGAGCCTGTAGCCGGCGGCCGTCCGCCTTGCGGGCTTCAGCAACCCCAGCCGGTCGTAGTGGTGCAGGGCGCGGACGGTCACGCCCGCGCGGCGCGCGAACTCGCTCGCCGTGTAAGTCCCCGCGTCTGCCACCTTCGCGCCTTTCATGGCCTCCACCTCCCGCACGCGTCGCATCCTAAAGTCTGACGCGGCGTCAGGGTCAAGCACTTTTTTTCGCGCGCCGTGCGGTTCGTCGCGCCGCGAAGTTCTGGGTTATATTTGAACCGTTCCCCGCGTAAATTTTTGCAGAGCAGCGGCGCATGACCCTACAGGAAAAGCTCGCCAACTTGCCGACTTCGCCCGGCGTCTACCTGCACAAGGACGAGGCGGGCAAGATCATCTACGTCGGCAAGGCGAAGAACCTGCGCAACCGCGTCCGCTCCTACTTCCAGTCGGGGCGCGGGCACGACGCGAAGACCCGCCGGCTCGTCGCGCGCATCCGTGATCTCGAATTCATCGTCACGGACACCGAGGTCGAGGCGCTCGTCCTTGAGTCGAACCTGATCAAGAAGCACAAGCCGCGCTACAACGTCTCGCTCAAGGACGACAAGCAGTACCCGCACCTGAAACTCACGATCAACGAGCCGTTCCCGCGCGTGATGATCACCCGCCGGATTCAGCGCGACGGCGCGCTCTACTTCGGCCCGTTCCTCCCCGCCTCGCTCGCGCGCCGCTCCATCGATCTCATCAACCGCACGTTCCAGTTGCGCACCTGCGACATCGAGATCGACGGCAGGCTCCCCCGGCCCTGCCTCGAATACCACATCAAGCGTTGTTTAGGGCCTTGCGTCAAGGGGCTGTGCACGCCCGAAGAGTACGCCGAAAGTGTCCGCGACGTGCGGATGTTTTTGGAGGGCCGCAACCGCGAGCTGGCCGACGAGTACGAGGGGCGGATGCTGCGGGCTTCGGACGAGATGAAGTTCGAGATGGCGGCGAAGTACCGCGACCTGAGGAAGACCGTCCTCGCCGTCTCCGAGCAGCAGAAGATGGCGACGAGCCCCGACCGCGACGTCGACATCTTCGGCTACTACCGCGAGGGCGCGCGCCTCGCGCTGCAACTCTTCACGATGCGCGAGGGCAAGATCGTCGGCCGCCGCGAGTTCTTCTGGGAAGACTTGCCGGCCGACGACGAGTTCGACCCGGCGAAATTCTTGGGCGAGGTGCTGACGCAGTACTACTCGACCGACTACGTGCCGCGCGAGATTCACGTGCCCGTCGACTTCGAGGATCGGGAGCTTTTAGAGAAGGCCCTGACCGAGCGGCGCGGCCGGCGCGTCCGCGTGTTAGACCCGCAGCGCGGCGAGAAGCGCGACATGATCTCGCTGGTCGAGAAGAACGCGCAGATCAGTTTCGAGCAGCGGTTCCGCGTGCTGAAGCCCGACATGGAGCGCGTGCTCGAAGAGTTGCAGGAGACGCTGGAGCTGCCCCGCTTCCCCGCGCGCGTCGAGTCGTTCGACGTGTCGAACATCTCTGGCGCGGAGAACGTCGCCGGGATGGTCGTCTGCGAGAACGGGAAGATCAGCAGGGCGGAGAAGCGCACCTTCCGCATCCGCACCGTCGAGGGCGCGAACGATCCGGCGTCGATGCGCGAGGCCGTCTTCCGCCGCTACCGCCGGCAGTTGGACGAGAACCAGCCGCTCCCCGACCTCGTGATGATCGACGGCGGGAAGACGCAGTTGGGCGCGGCGGCCGACGCGATGCGCGAGCTGGGCCTCGAAGCGATCCCGATGATCGGGGTGGTCAAGCCGCCGCGCCGGCACAACGACATCTCGCACCTGCTCGTCAAAGGCCGCGAGCACGACCCCGTCTACCTCGACTCGCACTCGCCCGTGCTGCGCCTCATCCAGATGATCCGCGACGAGACGCACCGCGCGGCCGTCACCTACCACCGCAAGCGGCGCGAGATACGCGACTTCACCTCGGAGCTGACGGCGATCCCCGGCGTCGGCGAGAAGCGCAAGAACCGACTGCTGCGCAACTTCGGCTCGATCACGCGCATCGCGCGGGCCGGCGTGGCGGAACTCGCGCCCTTCGTCGGCCGCCAGACCGCCGAAGAAATCGCCGCGCACTTCACGCGCCAACGCGCGCTCGCCGGGCTGGGCGAAGCCGCCGACGCG
>DATCVD010000192.1:0-2549 GCA_036567125.1 Pyrinomonadaceae bacterium
GCCGCCGAGAGCGCGCCGGACGCCGGCCCCGGCCCGGCCTCGACGTTGACGAAGAAGTTGTAAGCGCCCGGCTGCTGCACGCCGAGCAGGAATTGCAGGTTGACGGACGCGCCCGGCGCGAGCGGTGTCGCCATCGTCACCGTGCCGGCGGCGAGCGTCGAGTTGATGCCGCCGCCGAGCGGCTGCGACGACGCGTTGGCGGTCGCGCCGTCAGGCGGGGCCGCCTCAAGCGTCGTGCCCTCAACGTCCACCGTGCTGCCGCCCGTCACCGTCACGCCCGTCACTTGACTGGAACTGATGGCGCGCAGGTCGGCCGTGCCCGCGGGCTGCGGCAGCGTCGTCACGTTGACGAGGCGGAAGCGCAGCTGCGTGACGTCTTCGCCCGTGTTGTTCGTGAACCGGCGGCGGATCGAGAACGTGCCGTTGGCCGAGCGCAGCGGGTTGCACTCCTCCGCGACGGCGCACTGCTTGCGGACGCTGTTAGGCTCGGCGGCGAACGACACCATCGGGTCGATGAGCGACGCCTTGACGCGGTCGTTGCGCTGGACGGGGCTGGCGAGGTTCTCCGGCCCCGGCGCGCCGAGCCGCTGCCCGATGCTCGTGGCCGTGCCGCTCGTGGAGACGGAGATGAAGTCGGCGTTGTTGTCGTCCGTGTCCATCGGCCGCCCCTGAAACAGGTTGCGCAGGAAGCTGTAATCGAGGGTGCCGCCGATCTCGCCGCCCGGCGTGGTGGTCTGGAAGCCCGCGCCCTCGCGGTAGAGCGCGGGCGCGGAGGCGTAGCCCGCGGCGTCGAGCCGCGTCCCGCCGTTGAAGTTGGCCGGGTTGGTCGTGGCGAAGAGGGCGAGGCCGGGCTGGTCTGCGATCTCGCCGGTGATGACGGCGTCCGGCGCGGCGTAACCGCCGAGCGAGTAGGCCGAGCCGGCGCAGAGGAAGTGGCCGCGGGCGGGGATGACCGTCCCGAACGGGACGGTGCAGCGCAACTGCCCGTCCTGCGTCGCCACGCCGTAGCCGTCCGACCCGTCGGGCGGGGAGACGACGTGCTGGGACTCTGAGTTGTTGTAAATCTCGACGAACTCGTCGCCCGCGCCCGCCGGGCCGCGCGCGCGGAACTCGGAGATGACGAGGCCGCCCGCCACGGGCGAACTCTGGTTCGGATCGAAGTTGTAGACGGTGTCGTTCGCGCCCACTCCGATGCGGAAGGCGTCGGCGTTGCCGACGTAGTTGTCCCACGCGCCCGCGCCGAAGCCGGTCACGAGGCGGACGCCGCCGAGGCCCGACGGCGACGAGTTGGCGATGACGCCCGTGGGCAGCGCGGCCGAGAGCGTGCGCAGCGAGACGGTGTTCGTGCCCGGCCCCGATCCGGCCGTGCCGAAGACGGAGTACCAGCAGCCGTCGAAGGCGTCCCACGTCTGCCACTGCCCCGTCACGAGCGCGGGCTGCGGGTTCGACGGGCAGAAGGTGGCGCTCTGGTAGGCCGGCTCGAAGAAGAGCAGGTCTTCGATGCCGGCGTCGCCGTCCGTGTCGATCTGCAAGATGATGTAGGGCGACTGGCCGCCCGACCCGTCCTGCTGCGTGAAGGTCGCGTAGGAGAGCGAACTCAGCTCGTTGGCGGCGGGCGTCGCGGTGGCCGAGGGGTTCGGCAGCCGCGTGCCGGCGAAACCGGGGTGGCGCAGTTGCGCGGCGTCGTTGCCGTTCGCGCCGATGCGGAACTCGGCGCTGCCCGTGCCGAGCGGCGGCGTCGCCGGGCCGTTGACGAAAGTGACTGACGGCGTCGGCGTCGCGGTCGCCGCGGTGGTCACCTGAATCTGCCAGCCCTGCAAGTTCGTGGGCGAGACGACGAGGAAGGTCGTGGCCGCGTAGGCGACCGCGGCGGCGAAGATCAGGAAGGCGGGGACGAAGGCGGGGATGAGCCGCCTGCCGCCGCGCCCGGAAGCGCGGCGCGGGTGTGGTTGATGGTTCATGTGGTTAAAACTCCTCTTAGCGGGGCGTCGGGGTGGGGCCGTCGCCGCCTTACGGGACGACGGCAGTTTGGACGGTCGGGGCTTGGAACAGCGCCGTGGCTTCGAGCACGTCCACGGGCACGGAGACCGCAGGCTCGACGAAGGGCATCTTCTCAGCGGGCGACGGCGCGGCCGCCTCGCTCGCCTCTGCGCGGGCGGGCGGTGTGCCGCCCGACCTCTCTGCAAGATGATCGCTCAAGGGTGACTCTCCTCCTTCGGAGTGGGGCTGCGGGTGGCGGGTCATTTCCGATGTCGAGCCGACGAAAGATAAGCGATCTTATCTCCGCGAATATGAGGGCTGTAGTCGCCGCTTCTCGCCGTGCGTCGGACGCGGAAAGTCTGGGGGCGAGTTAATCACACGAAAGGGCATCCGTCTGTGTGATAACACGCATTACCGAAATCTCAATCCGCGGTCAGCATCGAAGTTCGTCTCACTACCGAAACGAGGGGCAATTCTGAGTCGTGGCCCGGCATTTAACCACGCCCGGACGGCCCGCACAACAAAAAAGGGGCGGGGCCGAAGCCCCGCCAGCTGTTACGCCAGTTTCT
>DATCVD010000193.1:0-3838 GCA_036567125.1 Pyrinomonadaceae bacterium
CGCGCGTCGAGAGCGAGCGAGCCTACGAGCGCAGGCGCGCCGAGCTGGGTCTGCCCTCGGCCGAGGAGGCGCGCGCGCGCGAGCGCGAGGAAGAACGCGCGTTGAGCGAGCGAGCGCGGCAGAAGGCCGAGGAGGACGCGGACGCCGAAAGTTACTGGCGCGAGCGTGCCGCCGGTTGGCGCGAGGAGGCGGGAGCGCTCGACGCCGAGATCGACTACCTGCGTAATCTTCTGGCCGCGATGTCGGACGACTCGACAGTCGGCTTCTCGTCTTCGTCCGGCCTCGCCGCGGGCGCTCTGACCGTCATCGCAGGCCAGCAGTTCCCGTTCGGGCGCGGCGGCTTCGGACGCGGCGGCTTCGCGCGCAACTTCCCGTCCGTGCCCTTCGCCGGACTCAACCCGGCGAACGCCGCGCTGCTGAACTTCGGCCGCCGCCGCGCCTTCCGCGCTGGCGTCCGTATCAACGGCGGGACGCACGTCGGCTTCGGCGTCAACAAGCGATTCGCGTTCGGGAAGTTCGCGCGGCCCTCCCATCGCGGGCGGTTGACGCGCCGCCACTCGTCCTTCTTCGCGCCCGGCTTCGTCGGCGTCGTCGCCCCGTTCGACTACGCCTCGGCCGACGGCTTCGCGCTCTCGACGCGCCTGCGCCTGCTCGAAGGCGAGCGCGCGGGTCTGTCGGCGCGGTGGCGTCTGCTCGAAGACGAGGCGCGGCGCGCGGGCGCGCAGCCCGGCTGGCTGCGCCCGTGAAGCGTTCAGCCCGACTTTGGCGGGAGGTGTTTTGAGCGTGCCGGCGACAGGCGTGTTGCCGGAGCCGGCGCGGGTCGGCCCGGCGGAGGCGTGGGCGCTCGTCGAGCGCGGGCGCAGGCCCGTCTTCCTCGACACGCGCAACCCGTACCACCGGGCCAAGAGCGACCGGCAGATTCCGGGGAGTCTGCGCGTCTGGCGCGGCGAGCTGGAAGAACGGATCGACGAAGTGCCTCGCGGCCGGCCCGTCGTCATCTACTGCGCGTGCCACTACGAACATTCGAGCACGCGCGCCGCTCTCACTCTGGAAGAGTACGGCTTCACGGAACTCTACATCCTCGTCGGCGGCATCAAGACTTGGGAAGATGCCGGATTGCCGCTCGAACCCAAGTCGCCGGAGTCGGACGGCGTCAAGCACCTCGCCGCCGGCCCGTTCGGATGAAGCAGTGGTCGGCCGTCAGTCGCTTGAGCTTAGTCAACTCGATCCTTAAACCGTAGGGATCGAGCGCACCAAGCGCACACGACGGGCGACCGACTACGGGCAACGCACATTGGAATTTTCCGCTAACAGCTAACAGCTAATCGCTAACTGCTTATGAAAGAAGGCTGGGAGGCCGTCATCGGCCTTGAGATTCACGCGCAACTGAGCACCGAGTCGAAGATTTTCTGCGGCTGCTCGACGCGCTTCGGCGACGAGCCGAACGCCAACACCTGCCCCGTCTGCCTCGGCCTGCCCGGCGCGCTGCCCGTCCTCAACTGGCGCGCGGTCGAACTCGGCGCGCGGGCCGCGCTCTCGCTGGGATTGCGGATCAACGAGCGTTCCATCTTCGCGCGCAAAAACTACTTCTACCCCGACCTGCCGAAGGGCTACCAAATCTCGCAGTACGACCGCCCGTTCTCCGAGCGCGGCGAGCTTGAGATTCTGACGGCCGAGCGCGACGGGGCGGGCCACGCGCGCGACTGGCGGCCGATGAAGATTCGCGTCACGCGGCTGCACCTCGAAGAGGACGCGGGCAAGAACGTCCACGAAGGGTTGCCCGAAACCGAGCGCTTCTCCTACGTCGATCTCAACCGCGCCGGCACGCCCTTGGCCGAGATCGTCACCGAGCCGGACTTCCGCACGTCTTGGGAGGCCTACGACTACGTCAACCACGTGCGCCGCGCGTTGCAGTGGGTCGGAGCGAGCGACGCCGACATGGAGAAGGGGAATCTGCGCTGCGAGGCCAACGTCTCCGTGCGCCGGACGGGCGAGGGGTTCGGCACGAAGGTCGAGTTGAAGAACCTGAACTCGGTGCGCTTCATGCAGAAGGCCATCGAGTTCGAGATCGAGCGGCAGATCGAGTTGATCGAGTCGGGCGGTAAAGTCACGCAGGAGACGCGGCTGTGGGACGAGCGGGCGCAGGCCACGCGCGTGATGCGCTCGAAGGAGGAGGCGCACGACTACCGCTACTTCCCCGAACCAGACCTCCCGCCGCTCGAAGTCTCCGCCGAGTTCGTCGAGCGCGTGCGCGGCGAGATGCCGGAGCTTCCCGAAAGCCGGCGCGGCCGCTTCGTCGAGGAGTTCGGCCTGCCGTTCAACGACGCGGCGCAGCTCACCTCCGAGCGCACGCTCGCCGACTACTACGAGCGCGCGGCGCGCGCGTCGGGCAACCCGCGCGCGGCGGCCAACTGGATCAGGTCGGAGCTGTTGCGCGAGCTTGAGGCGGCGGGGCGGCGGGCCGACGAGTCGCCGGTCGCGCCCGAGGAGTTGGGCGCGCTCGTGCGGCTGATCGACTCCGGCCAGATCAGCGGCAAGCAGGGCAAGGACGTGCTCGTCGAGATGTTCCGCACGGGCAAGCCGGCCTCGGCCGTCGTCGAGGAGCAGGGCTTGGCGCAGGTGAGCGACCGCGGCGAGATCGAGCGCGTGGCCGACGAGGTCATCGCCGCGAACCCGAAGCAGCTCGAACAGTACCGCGCCGGCAAGGAGGCGCTGATCGGCTTCTTCGTCGGGCAGTTGATGAAGGCTTCGGGCGGCAAGGCGAACCCGAAGCTCGTCAACGAAGTCTTGCGGGAGAAGTTGAAGCAGGGGGGCTGACAGGTGAATCTCGAAGGCAAGGCCGCAATCGTCACGGGGAGCACGAAGGGCATCGGCCGCGCGATAGCCGAGGCGCTGGTGCGCGAAGGCGCGAACGTCTGCGTGAGCGCGCGCAAGGAGGAGGAGGTCGAACAAACGGTCGCGGAGTTGAACGAGCTAGACCGCGGGCAGGTGACGGGCGCGGTCTGCGACGTGCGCGATCACGACGAGGTGCGCGCGCTCGTCGAGCACGCGGCGGCCGAGTTCGGCGGCGTCGACATTCTGATCAACAACGCCGGAATAGGCCACTTCGGGCGCGTCGATGCGATGCCGCCCGAAGATTTCCGCGCCGTGCTCGAAACGAACCTGTTCGGCGTCTTCTACTGCTGCCGCGTGGCGATCCCCGTGATGAAGCGGCGCGGCGGCGGCTACGTCATTAACATCTCGTCGCTCGCGGGCGCGAACCCGCACCCGGAGATGGCCGCCTACAACGCGTCGAAGTTCGCGCTGAACGGCTTTTCGGAGGCGCTGATGCAGGAGGTGCGGCACGACCGGATCAAGGTCAGCTACGTCATGCCCGGCTCGGTCAACACCCACTTCGGCGGCGACGAGCCGGACGAGTCGAAGGCTTGGCAGTTGCAGCCCGAGGACGTGGCGCGCGTCGTCGTCGATCTGCTGCGCCACGACGAGCGCAGCTTGCCCTCGCGCGTCGAACTCAGGCCGAGCCGGCCGCCGAAGCGTTGAGGCCGCGCGGGGTGACGGCACGAGGGAGGCGAAAGTGCGACGATGAGGAGAGCGCTGACGACGATTTTCGTGGCGTCGCTCGCCGCGTTCGCGGCCGCGGCCGCGCGCGCTCAGGCCGGCTCGCAACGGCCCGCGCCCGCAGAGAGGGCGCAGCCGCAGCAGCAGCAGGCGCGTCAGCAGTCGCCGGAGGCGGCCGAAGTCGAGCGTCTGAGCCGCACGGTGGCCGAGTTGTACCGCGCGGGCAAGCTGAAGGACGCGCTGCCGGTCGCGGAGCGAGCCGCCGCCCTCGGCGAGTCCG
>DATCVD010000194.1:0-5967 GCA_036567125.1 Pyrinomonadaceae bacterium
CGCCGACCGCGCCCGTGCCGTAGTCGGGGCCGCGGAAGTAGTCGCGGTCGCGGTACGGTTCGGGCCGGCGTTCTTCGTAGTCGCGCCCCTCGCGCCCCTCGCGCGCCGGGCCGCGTTCACCGTAGCGCCCGCGCTCGTAACGCTCCTCGAAGTCGCGGTCGCGCATCCGGCCGCCGTAGTAATCGTCGTCGCGCTCGTCGCGGTATCTCGACATGCAGACTCCCTCCCGGAAACTTCCGCGGGCCGCAAACGTCCGCCTCGCGCGCGCACCGCGCCGGCCGCCCGACCCGCCTCAAATTTTTCGCGCAAGGGGAACGGCGTGAATTATAAGGCCAGAGACTCGTAAATCGTAAATCGTGAATCGTGAATAGAAGAACTGCATTCTCCCGTTCACGATTCACGATTCACGATTTACGGCTTTCGTTACTGTCCCGTGGCGACTTCGGCGACGAGTGTGACTTGCGAGCGGATGTCGAGGGAGCCGACTTCGACGGGCGTGGCGGCTTGGCCCGAGCGCGCCTTGACGGCGAGAGTTTCCATCTGGTCGTAAACCTGCACGGGGCGGACGAAGGCCGTCGCCTCCTGCACCTCGACGATGCGCAGCACGCGCCCGCCGAGCGCCGCCGCGAGCGTCTGCGCCTTACTCACCGCGGCGCGCGTCGCCTCGGTCAAGGCGCGCTGGCGCGCGGGCTGATCGCGGCGGAGGATGAAGGAGAGGTTGCTGACGCTGTTCGCGCCGGCGGTCGCCGCGGCGTCGATGACGGGGCCGACGCGCGCCAGTTCGCCGGTCGTCACCGTGACGCTGTTCTGCGCCTGATAGCTCTGGATGATCGGCGGCTGGCCCTCGCGGTAGGTGTACTGCGGCTGCAAGCTGTAGCCGGAAGTTTCGACCTCCGCGCCCGCGCCCGCCGCCGCCTTGACCGCGCGCACGACCGCCTCGGTGCGCGTCGCGTTCTCCTGCTGCGCGGCGAGCGCGGTGCGCCCCTGCGTGACGACCGAGACGGTCACGACCGCCGTGTCGGGGCGCTCCTGCACGAGCGCGTCGCCGGAGACGACGACCCGCGTCGTGCCGACGGAGGCCGCCGGGGGCCGCGTCGCCTCGTTGCCCTGCTGCGCGGCCGCCTGCGCGGCGAGCGTTAAAATGAGCGCGGCCGCGAACGGCGCGGCCGTTAAAAAGTTCTTCGTAACTCTCATCTCTCTTCCTCCGTTTGTTCGTTGCGGAGCGGTCGTCTTGCGCGCGCGCGTGAGAGAGTGCCGCGACGCGCGGGCCGCGAGGCCGCGCCGTACTCTTGAACGCACACGGGGGCCGGGGCTTGCGCCGCGAACGCGCGCCGCTTCGCGCCCCCGCATCGGCCGCCGCCGCCTCGCCCTTTGGATTAGTCGCCGCCATTTTGTTACGCTTCACGCCGCGATGCAATCCTTCGAGCCGAAGCACACGAACGCCCGCCGCCCCGCGCGCACGGGCAAACTGGTCACGGTCGGGCGCGTCGAAGACCTGCCCGCGGGCCGCGGCGCGACCGTCGAGCTTGAGGGCGGCAAGGAGGTGGCGCTCTACAACGTCGGCGGGCAGTTTCACGCCATCGAAAACTTCTGCCCCCACCGCGGCGCGCCCCTCGCCGACGGCAGCCTCGCCGGCCACTCGGTCGAATGCGACTGGCACGGCTGGCGCTTCGACGTCCGCACGGGCGCGTGTCTGAACCGCCCCGACTCGCCCGTCGAATCCTACGAAGTCGTCACCGAAGACGGCTGGATCAAAATCAGAGTCTAAACAGGATTCGGGAGCTGGGATTTAGGATTTAGGCTCAGATGTGAGAAGCCGGAATGAAGACCTCGATGGGTTCTCATTCCGGCTCCCGATCTCTAAATCCTAAATCCTAAATCCTGCTCTCAGCCATTAGCCGTCGTTGCCGATGGCTTCGACGGGGCAGGAGGTGAGGGCCTCTTCGCAGAGTTGGCGCTCCTCCGGCGATGCGGGCTGCTTGAAGACGTAGGAGTATTGGCCGTCGTCGTTGCGGGTGAAGTTGGCGGGGGCGGTGTCGCGGCACACGTCGCAGTCGATGCAGGTCGTGTCCACGTAGTACGGCCCCGGCGCGTTGTCGTCGAACTTGTCTTTCGGATCGGCCAAGCGACTGACTAAAGGCGTAAATCGTAAGTCGTAAATCGTGAATGGAAGGCGCTCCCGCCATTCACGATTTACGACTTACGATTTACGCCTCGTCCTCCTACTGAATTGCCAGCATGCGGTCGAGGGCGACGCGGGCGAAGCGCGCGGTCTCTTCGTCCACGGTGATCTGGTTGACGACGCGGCCCGCGGCGAGCGACTCCAAAGCCCACGCGAGGTTCTGCGGGGCGATGCGGTACATCGTCGCGCACATGCACAGGTCGGGCGCGAGCAGGCGGACGTGCTTGTCGGGGAAGCGGAGGGCCAAGCGGTTGACGAGGTTGACCTCCGTGCCGACGGCCCAGCTCGATCCGGCCGGGGCGGCCTCGATGGTCTTAATGATGAACTCGGTCGAGCCGTTCAGGTCTGACTTCTCGACGACCTCGCGCACGCACTCGGGGTGGACGAGCACCTTGATGCCCGGAACTTCCCGCCTCACCTGATCGACGTGCCACGGGCGGAAGCGGCCGTGCACCGAGCAGTGGCCCTTCCACAGAATCAAACGCGCCCTCCGCAAATCTTCTTCGGCGTTGCCGCCGAGTTCCTTGAACGGATCCCAGACGACCATCTCGTCGTCGGGGATGCCGAACCTGACGCCGGTGTTGCGGCCCAGATGTTGATCGGGGAAGAAGAAGAGCTTGTCGGCCTCTTTGAGCGACTTGTCGAAGAGCGGCACGGCGTTCGACGAGGTGCAGACCACGCCGCCGTTGCGGCCGCAGAAGGCTTTGATCGCGGCCGACGAGTTCATGTACGTGATCGGCATCACGCGGGACGGGCCGACCACCCCGATCTGCGTGAGTTGATCCCACGCGTCCTCGACCTGCTCGGCCGTCGCCATGTCGGCCATCGAGCAGCCCGCGCCGAGGTCTGGCAGGATCACCTTCTGATCGCCCGGCTTCAGGATGTCGGCCGACTCGGCCATGAAGTGGACGCCGCAGAAGACGACGTAGTCGGCCTCGGGGCGCGCGGCGGCGAGCTTGCAGAGCTTGAAGGAGTCGCCCGTGAAGTCCGCGTGGCGGATCACGTCGTCGCGCTGGTAGTGGTGGCCGAGGATGACGAGGCGCGAACCCAGCTCGCGCCGCGCGGCCTCGATCCGCCCGGCGAGTTCGGCGTCCGACAGCCCGAAGTAATCTTCGAGCGCGGGGGCTTTCTCCAAAGTCGCAACAACCATTTTCGTCTCGCCTCCTCGCCCGCCTTCACCGCGGCGGACGCGCCCTCCGGGCCGGCATCGCCCGGCGCGAAGCGGCAACTATCTCACTTCGGGAAATTTCGCGCAAGCGCGAAACCGGCACGCCGCGCGAGCGGCCGCCCGCGCGGCGTAAACCGCAGAGCGGGCAGACATTTAGATGCGGCGGCGACCCCGCCGGATGCGCGGTCTGTGAGACGCGGGAAACGGGATTCGGGCGGGGGCGGAAGGCGGAGGACGGGGGCGAGGGGCGCGCGCGTCGGCCCACGCTTAGAAGTTAACTCGGCCGCGCCTCGCCGGCGTCGCCGGCCGACGCCGGTCGCGTCACGTCACGAAGTGACTGCGTGTTAACGGCGGCGCTTTACGGGTGCGTCATCTCTTCGGGCTTGACGAGCGCGTCGAACTGTTCGGGCGTGAGCAGGCCGAGTTCGGCGGCCGACTCGCGCAGGGAGATGCCGCGCTTGTGCGCGTGCTTGGCGATCTTGGCGGCGTTGTCGTAGCCGACGTGCGGGTTCAGGGCCGTGACGAGCATCAGGGAGTTCCGCAGGTGCTCCTCGATGCGCGCGCGGTTCAGCTCCAAGCCCTCGACGCAGAAGTCCACGAAGCCGCGGCAGGCGTCCTTCATCAGCCGGATCGAGTGGAGCAGGTTGTGGATCATGACGGGGTTGAAGACGTTCAGCTCGAAGTTGCCCTGCGAGCCGGCGAACCCGATGGCCGCGTCGTTCCCCATCACCTGCACGGCGACCATCGTCATCGCCTCCGACTGCGTCGGGTTCACCTTGCCCGGCATGATCGACGAGCCGGGTTCGTTCTCCGGCAGAACCAGCTCGCCCAGCCCGCAGCGCGGCCCGCTGCCGAGCCAGCGGATGTCGTTCGCGATCTTCATCAGGGACGCGGCCAGCGTCTTCAACGCGCCGCTCGCGAAGACCAACTCGTCGTGCGCCGAGAGCGCGGCGAACTTGTTCGGGTGCGACGCGAAGGGCAGCCCCGTCAGTTCCGCGATCTTGGCGGCCGCGCGCCCGGCGAATTCGGGGTGCGAGTTCAGGCCCGTGCCGACGGCCGTCCCGCCGATGGCGAGATCGTAGAGGCCGGGCAGCACGGCCCGCAGTCGCTCGATGTCGCGCTCAAGCAGGCTCGCCCAGCCGCCGAACTCCTGCCCGACCGTCAGCGGCGTGGCGTCCTGCAAGTGCGTCCGCCCGATCTTGACCACGTCGGCGTACTCCCGCGCCTTCGCGTCGATCGCCGCGCGCAGGCGTTCGACTGCGGGGATCAACTCGTTCATCTGCTCGGCCGCCGCGACGTGCATCGCCGTCGGGAAGGTGTCGTTCGACGACTGCGACAGGTTGACGTGATCGTTCGGGTGGATCGGTTTTTTACTCCCCATCTCGCCGCCCGCGATCTCGATGGCGCGGTTCGAGATCACCTCGTTGGCGTTCATGTTCGTCTGCGTGCCCGAGCCGGTCTGCCAGACGCGCAGCGGGAAATGGCGGTCGAGTTTCCCCTCGATCACTTCGTCGGCGGCCCGCGCGATCAGACGCGCCTTGTCCGGGGGCAACTTGCCGAGCTCTTCGTTGACGAGCGCGGCCGCTTTTTTGAGCAGCCCCAGCGCGCGGATCATCTCGCGCGGCATCACGTCGGAGCCGATGTTGAAGTGGTGCAGCGACCGCTCGGTCTGCGCCCCCCAGTAAACGTCCCGCGCGACTTCGACCTGGCCCATCGTGTCGCTCTCGGTGCGCGTACCACTCCGCGCGCCCGCGCTCGTCTCCGCCCCGGCCGCTTCTTTCGTCATCGCAGTCTTCCCCACACGAGGCGCGCGCTGTAGTATCGGGCGACGCGCGCGGCCTCAAATTTTCGCTAAAGCTTCAAAAAGGCGATCTGATTTTACAACACGCGCCGCGCGGCGTGTCAGCGCCCGCGGCCCGCGAAAATGGGGAAGGGGCGGCCCGCGTCAACGGGTGCGCCCCTTCCGTGTCGTTAAGGCCGCGGCCGGTGCCTTCGGCTACTTCGTCTCGGCCCACGCCTTGCCGTCTTTGTAGAAGAGCGTGACCTCGGAAATCTCCAGCAGGTTGAGCTTCGTCCACTCGATGCTGTTGCCCTTGCCGTCGACGACCTTCAAGTCCCACAGCTTCGCCTTCTCCTTCGGCGAGAACTTGATCTCGACGCTCTCGCCGGGCGGGAGCGTGTCTTGGCCGAGCACGTCCTCCTCCCACGTCTCCGCGCTGTGCGCCGAGACGTAGAGTTCGTGAATCTCGACACCGGTCTTGTTAACTACGGTAAAATCCTGCTTCCCCTGTAAGGCGAGGGCGGTCGAGGCGAGCAGCAGGCAGACGGCGGCGACCGCTGCGGCCACCTTCATCCCGCGGGACTGGTTGGAATTCATGTTGCTTGGGGGTTCGTCCTTTCTCGGAAAGTTTTCGGGTGATTATAGTCGCGCCGGCGGCGCGCGAGGCAGCCTAAAGTAGCACGGACTCCGACCGCCGGCAACGACGAGCTACGAATCGACGCGCGAAAAACGCGACGCCGCGCGACGGGGATACGGATGAGTGACGAACGCGAAGGGCGGACGAACCTTGCGGGCGCGGCGGCCGGCGCGCTCGCGCGCGGCTGGCTGCTGCCGTCG
>DATCVD010000195.1:0-5067 GCA_036567125.1 Pyrinomonadaceae bacterium
AGATGGTGATGCCGGGCGACAACGTGGCGATGGAGGTCGAGCTGATCACGCCGATCGCGATGGAGAAGGGGCTGCGGTTCGCCATCCGCGAGGGCGGGCGCACGGTCGGGGCGGGCACCATCTCCGAGGTCGTCGAGTAGCAAACCATAGTCGGCCCGGCACTGCCGTAACGGCCGAGGGCCGACGGCTGAAAGCTGATAGCTAACAATTATGCTGAACGAGAAGATCAGAATCAGGCTGAAGGCTTACGATCACCGCGTGCTGGATCAGTCCACCACCGAGATCGTCGAGACCGCCAAGCGCACGGGCGCGCGCGTGGCCGGGCCGATCCCGCTCCCCACGTCGAAGAACAAGTGGACGGTTCTCCGCTCCCCGCACGTCGACAAGAAGTCGCGCGAGCAGTTCGAGATTCGCACCCACAAGCGTCTGATGGACATCCTCGACCCGACGCCGCAGACGGTGGACGCGCTGATGAAGCTCGACCTCCCGGCGGGCGTGGATGTCGAGATCAAGGCTTTCGGCAGGAGTTAAAGAAGCTGTGAGTCGTCAGCCGCCGGCCGTCAGCTAAAAACCTGACTGGCTAACCGCTGATGGCGCGCAGCTCAGAGGATCGTGATGGTTAACGGAATCATCGGCAAGAAGGTCGGGATGACGCAGTTGTTCGCGCCGGACGGCACGGTCACGCCCGTGACGATCATCAAGGCGGGGCCGTGCGTCGTCGTGCAGAAGAAGACTTCGGCCGGCAAGGACGGCTACGACGCCGTGCAGCTGGGCTTGGTCGAGGAGCGGCCGGTCAAGCTGAAGAACGTCAACAAGCCGATGCGCGGCCACTTCGAGAAGACCGGCGCGGGCACGCCCCCGACGCGCGTCTTGAAAGAGATCAGGCTCGACGCGCCGTCGGACGAGTTGAACGTCGGCGACACCGTGCTGGTCAACCTGTTCGCGGACGGCGATCAGATCGAGGTCGTCGGGCAGTCTAAGGGGCGCGGCTTTCAGGGCACGATCAAGCGGCACAACTTCAACCGCGGCCCCGAGTCGCACGGCTCGATGAACGTGCGCCGGCCCGGATCGATCGGCCAGTCCGCCTACCCGTCGCGCGTGATCAAGGGCACCCGCTCTTCGGGCCACATGGGCGACGACCGCGTCACCGTCAAGGGCCTGACGGTCGCGCGCGTGGACGCCGAGAACCACCTGCTGATGGTGCGCGGCGCGGTGCCCGGCGCGAACGGCTCGGTCGTCGTCGTGCGGAAGTCAACGAGGAAATAGCGGTTAGCGAAAACGGATTGGCTAATAGCTAACTGCTAAAAGCTGCGAACGGAGTGAGCACGCAATGCCTACCGTCAAGGTGCGCAACCTGAAGAACGAAGAGGTCGGCGACCTCGAACTCTCCGACGCCGTGTTCGGCGCGGAGTACAACGAGGCGCTCGTCCACGCCGCCGTCAAGAACTATCAGGCCAACGCCCGCGCGGGCACGGTCGGGACGAAGACGCGCGGCGACGTGTCCGGCTCCGGCAAGAAGCTGTGGCGGCAGAAGGGCACGGGGCGGGCGCGCATCGCGTCGATCCGCTCGCCGCTCTGGAAGGGCGGCGGCAACGTCCACGGGCCGCAGGCGCGCGACTGGTCGTACAGCCTGCCGAAGAAGATGAAGCGCGGCGCGCTGCGCTCGGCGCTCTCCGAGCGGCTGCGCGAGGGCAACCTCGTCGTCGTCGAGGAGTTCGCGTTCGGCGCCCCGAAGACGAAGGAGTTCGTCGGCGCGCTGAAGAGCCTCGGCCTCGACGGGAAGACTCTGATCGTCGATTCGCTGGAGAACGAGAACCTGCTCCTGTCCTCGCGCAACGTCAAGGGCGCGAAGATCGTGGCGAGCGGCGCGCTCAACGTTTACGACGTGCTCTACCACCAGCGGATCGTGCTCTCGCGCTCGGCCGTCGATCAGGTGACGCGGCTGCTCGACCCGAAGAGGGCCGGCGCGGCGGCGGCGGCGGAGCAGGCCGGCGAGGCCGACGGCGGCGAGGCGGCGACCGAGGAGGCGGCGTAAAACGAGATGCGTACAGTCTGGGACATCATCAAAGCGCCGGTCATCACCGAGAAGGCGCTGATCGCCAAAGAGGAGACGCAGGACGGGAAGCAGCTGCTCACCTTCCGCGTCGACCGCGACGCCACGAAGCCCGAGATCAAGTCGGCCGTCGAGCGCATCTTCGACGTGCGCGTCGACGCCGTCCGCACGGTCAACTACGCGGGCAAGATGAAGCGCCGCGGCCGCCACGAGGGCCGCCGCCCGTCGTGGAAGAAGGCCTACGTCACGCTCGAAGAAGGGCAGCCGCCGTTCGACTACGGCGACAAGATTTGAGGAGCTATTAGCTGTTAGCCATTAGCTTTTAGCTTCTGACTGACGGCGATGGCTCGAAGTTTCATTCGACTTGAACGGCCAGAATAAGGTTTGGCTAAAAGCTAACCGCTAGTAGCTAACAGCTAAAGTCATGGGCATCAAGAAACTGACACCGACATCGCCGGCCCGCCGCTACCAGACGTACCTGACGCGCGACGAGCTGACGCCGGGCGCGGAGCCGGAGAGGTCGCTGCTCGAACCGAAGACGCGCATCTCGGGGCGCAACAACGACGGCCACATCACGGTGCGCCGCCGCGGCGGCGGGCACAAGCGCCACTACCGGATCATCGACTTCAAGCGCGACAAGGCGGGCATCCCCGGCCGCGTCACGCAGATCGAGTACGACCCGAACCGCTCGGCGCACATCGCGCTGATCACGTACCTCGACGGCGAGAAGCGTTACATCCTCTCGCCCGTGGGCCTCGAAGTCGGGAAGACGATCATGAGCGGCCCCGAGGCGGACATCCTCGCCGGGAACGCGCTGCCGATCCGCAACATCCCGCTCGGCACGCAGATTCACAACATCGAGCTGCGCCCCGGCAAGGGCGGCCAGCTCGCGCGCTCGGCCGGATCGTTCGCGCAGCTCGTGGCGAAGGAAGGCGACTACGCGCAGGTGCGCATGCCTTCGGGCGAGGTGCGGCGCGTCCCCGTCGTGTGCTACGCGACCGTGGGGCAGGTCGGGAACGTCGAGCACGAGAACGTGAGTTTCGGCAAGGCCGGGCGCTCGCGCTGGAAGGGCCTGCGGCCGAAGGTGCGCGGCGTGGCGATGAACCCGGTCGATCACCCGCACGGCGGCGGCGAGGGCAAGACTTCGGGCGGCCGCCACCCCGTCACGCCGTGGGGCCAGCCCACGCGCGGCTACAAGACGCGCAACAACAAGCGCACGCAGAAGATGATCGTGCGCGACCGCAGAGTGAAGTAAGGATTAAGCCGGCGAGGTTTCTATGTCACGTTCAGTCAAAAAAGGGCCGTTCATCGACGGCCACATCCAGAAGGCGGTCGACCGCATCCGCCAGAGCGGCAACCGGCCGCAGGCGATCAAGACTTGGTCGCGCCGCTCGACCATCGCGCCGGACTTCGTCGGCCTGACCTTCGCCGTCCACAACGGCAAGCGCCACATCCCCGTCTACGTGACGGAGAACATGGTCGGCCACAAGCTCGGCGAGTTCGCGCCGACGCGCACCTTCAAGGGCCACTCCGGCACGAAGGCGGAGAAGGGCGGCAAGGCGAGGTAAAAGCCGTGAATGGTAAATCGTAAATCGTGAATGGAAAAAACCTGTTCCGACGATTTACGATTCACGATTTACGATTTACGAGGTTTGTGATGGAAGCGAGAGCGAGTGCGAAGTTCCTGCGCGGGTCGGCCCAGAAGGCGCGGCTCGTGGTGGACATGATTCGGGGCAAGAACGTCAACGAGGCGCTGGCGGTGCTGACCTACGCGAACAAGCGCGCGGCGCACGGCATCGAGAAGTGCGTGCGCTCGGCGATTGCCAACGCGACCGAGGCGGCCGAGAAGGCGAACGTCGCGGTTGACCCGGACGATCTGTGGGTCAAGGCGTGCTTCGTGGACATGGGGCCGACGAAGAACCGCCGCCGCGTGCGCCCCGCCCCGCAGGGCCGCGCCTACCGCGAGCAGCGCCACTTCTGCCACGTCACCATCCTGCTCTCGAACGACGAGCGCGCGACGAAGGCCGACGGGCGCGGGAAGAAGACCTCGCCGGCCGGGAAGCCGCAGACGGCCGGCAAGCCGGGCAAGGCCGCGAAGCCCGCGACGGCGGGCGGCGACGCCGCGACGAAGCGCGCCGCGTCGAAGAAGGTCGAGCAGCCCGAAGAGACGAAGGCGGCGGCGACGACTGAAGATTCGGCCGCGCCTGCTGAGTCCGTGACGAGCGCCGCCAGCCAGCCGGCGGCGGAGCAGTCGGCCGAATAAAGTTTCCAGAGTTGGTCAACAGTCGAACGGAGAAATAGAGTGGGTCAGAAAGTTCATCCTTACGGCTTCCGCCTTGGCTACAACAAGGACTGGCACTCGCACTGGTTCACCAAGAAGCAGTACGGCGATTTCCTCCACGAAGACCTGCGCCTGAAGCGGGAGATCAAGGGCCGGTTCGCGGGCGCGGGCGTCTCGCACGTGGACGTGGAGCGCGCGGCCAACCGCGTCAAGATCATCATCTACACCTCGCGCCCCGGCATCATCATCGGGCGCAAGGGCTCGGAGATCGACAAGCTCAAGGCCGAGATTCAGTCGCGCACGGGCCGTGAGGTGCTCGTCTCGATTCAGGAGATCACGAAGCCGGAGCTGAACGCGCAGTTGCAGGCCGAGAAGATCGCCGCGCAGCTTGAGAAGCGCATCGCCTTCCGCCGCGCCATGCGCAAGACGGTCGAGGAGACGCTGCGCTTCGGCGGGCAGGGCATCAAGGTGCGCGTCTCGGGCCGCCTGAACGGAGCCGAGATCGCGCGCAGCGAGTGGTACCTGCAGGGCCGCCTCCCGCTGCACACGCTGCGCGCCGACATCGACTACGGCTTCGCCGAGGCGAACACGACGTTCGGCGTCATCGGCGTCAAGTGCTGGATTTACCGGGGCGAAATCCTCGACCCGAACGCGGCCATCGCGCGCGGCACGACGACCGACCCGATGCAGGACGTGCGCGGCGACGGCCGCGAGCGCCGCGCCCGCACCCGCC
>DATCVD010000196.1:0-4511 GCA_036567125.1 Pyrinomonadaceae bacterium
CGGCCCGCGCCGCGCGCACGAGCGGCGGCACGACGAAGATCAAAAGCAGCGCCACGAACGTGAGCGACACCAGCGACCCGGCGCGCGCCGACTGCCAGTCGCCCGCCTGCCGCGCCATCCACGTCACCACGGCCGCCGCCACGCCGCCCGCCACCAGCAGCGCCCCGAAGATCGTTCTCCACCACTTGCGAAGCATAAAGAAGCCGTTAGCGGTTAGCGGTTAGCCGTTAGCAAGAGAAGGAAACAATGCGCCGACCCGCGAACGCTGAAGCACAGCGGTTTGGCTAACAGCTAACAGCTAATCGCTGATCTTCAGACGGGCACGCTGATCGTCTTCATGATCTCGCGCAGCACGGCCTCGGCCTCCTCGCTGCGGCGCAGAGAAGAGGAGAAGCGGGAGTTGACGACGATGCGGTGGGCGAAGACCGGGAGGACGAGGCGCTTGATGTCGTCGGGGACGCAGTAGTCGCGATCCTCGGTGAGCGCGAGGGCTTGGGCGGCGCGGAACAGCGAGAGCGTGCCGCGCGGCGAGACGCCGAGGTCTAGCATCTCGGTCTCGCGCGTCGCGGCGACGATCCGGAGCAGGTAATCGACGAGCGCGTCGTCAACCGTGACGTGCGCGACCGACTGCTGCAAGGCGGCGACCGCCTCGCCCGTCATCACGGGCCGCAGGCGTTCGAGCGGATCGCCCGTGACGCGGTCGCGCAGGATCACCTTCTCGACCTCCGTGTCGGGGTAGCCGACGCGGATGCGGAGCATGAAGCGGTCGAGCTGCGATTCGGGCAGCGGGTAGGTGCCGTGGTGCTCGATGGGGTTCTGCGTGGCGACGACGACGAAGGGCGCGGGCAGCCGGTAGGTCGTGCCCTCGACCGTGACGTGCCCCTCGGCCATCGCCTCCAAGAGCGCCGACTGCGTCTTCGGCGTCGTGCGGTTGATCTCGTCGGCCAGCACGACGTTGGCGAACACGGGGCCTTGCTTGAACTCGAACGTGCCGGCGCGCTCGTTGTAGACCGACAGGCCGATCACGTCCGACGGCAGCAGATCGGACGTGAACTGGATGCGCTGGAAGTTGCAGTCGAGCGCGCGCGCGAGCGCCTGCGCGAGCGTGGTCTTGCCGACGCCGGGAACGTCCTCCACCAGCAGGTGGCCGCCCGCGAGCAGCGCGACGAGCGTCAACTGCACGGCCTCGGACTTGCCCTTGATGACGCTCTCAATCGCCGCGCGCAGCCCGGCGAGCTGCGCCGCCGTCTCGCCGGCCGCGGCCCGCCCCGTCAACTCGTCCGTCGCCTGTAAACGTCTCATCGTCGGATTAGATTCCCCGCCGCCGTCATTCTAACCGCACCGCGCGGCAACGCCAAAAGTCGGAGGTTAGAGGCCGGAGGCTTGAGGCCGGTTCCAAGATGCTGACCGGCGCGGCCGCTGGCATCCGATTCCTAGCCGCCAACCTCTAACCTCCGCCCCCCCGGTTCGGTGGCTTCGCGCCCGCGCGTGTTGTAAACTTTCGGTCGCCGTTTCGGGCAGTCTCGGCCCGCCCTCCGGGCGACGTTTTTGGAACCCCGGCGGGCGCGCGGGCGTGTGAGTGTTTCGGCGAGACCGCCCGCCCGCGCGCGGAAGAAACCCCCCGGAAATTTTCGAGGAAACAAGTTTATGAGATCAAACTTTAACAGGCGGCGCGGCGAGCGCGGCTTCTCTTTGATCGAGCTGATGATCGTAATCGCGATCATCGGCATCCTCGTCGGCGTCGGCATCCCGGCGTGGCAGTCGAGCGTGCGCTCGGCCAATCAGGCGGCGGCCATCCGGTCGTTGCAGGCCATCGCCGTCGAGCAGCGCACCTACTACAACACGCACAACCGCTCGTCTTACGGCACCTTCGATCAGCTCATCGCCGACGGCGCGCTCAACAGGAACTTCTCGGGCGAGGCCCCGGAGGTCGAGGGCTACATCTTCAAGATGGTCGTCACGCCGAAGGGCGCGGGCCAGCAGCCCTCGTTCAAGGTCAACGCCGATCCGTCGAAGCCCGACGGCTTCAACGCGACGGGCAAGCAGTTCTACTACATGGACTCGGACAGCAACGAGATTCACACCAACGACTCGCAGCCCGCCGGCCCGGACGATCCGCCGCTCGGCGGCGGCGGCGCGAGCAGCGCGCCGGCCAAGTAAGCCCGCGCCCGGCGAGACGGGCGGGCGGGGGTTGGAGCCGCACGCGCTTGACCCCCCTTCCGCCCTTTTGCTAGATTCCTCGCGCGCCACTTCTGACAGCAACGCTCGCTTAGCTCAGTGGTAGAGCACACGCTTCACACGCGTGGGGTCGTAGGTTCAAGTCCTACAGCGAGCATTCACTTTAGCGGGGCGGCAACGAACGTTCGTTGCCGCCCCGCTTCGTTATCCGGGTTCGGCGGGAGTTGACGGCGGCGCGCGCTCGCCACGGGTTTAATTACGGGTTCTCCTTTTCGGGGCAGCGGGGGAACGGGAAAGTCAGCACGACGTTGTTACGATCCGGGCCGGCCGCGACGCGGACGGGCTTCGTCCTCACCTCGCCCCCGAATTTCCCCTTCCCCGCGATCAGTTTTTTCAACTCCGGGCAGTGCGCGGCGCGCTCCTCGTGGGTGTACATCAACCCGGCGACTGAGCCGGCCGCGTCGCGCAAAGTTTTTAAGGAGAAGCGGCCTTCCGCGTCGGTCTTCGCGGCGGCCTCGGCCTCGTACGTGGCCTTCGCGGCGTCGGCTTTGAATTGGACGAGCGTGTCGGCGGCCGGCTGCCCGTCGGAGTAGCGCACGACGCCGCGGATCGTTCGCGTCGGCAGCAGCGCCGGGATGCGTATGTCGAAGTTCTCGTGCTTCTCGCCCTCGCCGACGGTGACGACCGCGGCCCGCCCCTTGTCGAAGACGCCGGGATAGTAGGCGGTCGGGAACGGCTCGTCCCCGCTCAGCCTCCCGTCGTCGTTGACGACGATCAAATACCGGCCGGGCGGAATCTTGTCCAACACGTAGCGGCCGTCGTCGTCGGCGCAGTCGAAAATCCTGAAACGCGGGTCGGCGGCCTTGTCCGCCGGCATCAGCTTGAGGCAGACACGCGGCAGGGCTTCGCCGTCCGCGTCCGAAACCTTACCGCCGACGAGCGTGTCGGAGCTTAGAAGAAAGTCGGAGCCGGCGCAGGCGTTCGGCTTCAAATCGAACAGCAGCGAGGGGCCGTCGCCCGGCGCGAGCGGGCCGAACGGCATCGGGAAGCGCAGCTTCAGGCCCGGCGGAAATTCGGGCGTGACGGAGTACCTGCCGGGCGGCAGGTCGTAGATTTCATAGACGCCGTCGGCGGCCGTCGTGACCTCGTAGGTCTTCCCCTCCCCTTTGATCAGCACCTTCGCCCCGACGACCGGCGCGACGCGCTTGAACCCTTCCCCCGGCTCTACCTCGTAGCGGGTGATCTCGCCGGAGATTCGGGTTCGCGCGGCCGATACCGGCAGCGCGCGCAGGAAGCGCAGGTCGTCGCCCGCGTCCGCGGCCGGCCCGTTGCGCCCGCAGCCGTACACCTCCCACGTCCTGCTCGGCTCGTCGAAGTGGAGGTACATCAGCCAGCGGTCGCCCGGCTTGAACTTCGGCGCGCAGTTGTGCCCCGGCTGCCGCAGGGTGATCTCGTCGGCGGCCTCGCCCTTGAAGGTGCGCTCGACGCGCACGCGGACGGTCTGCTCGCCTTCGTACCTCTCGTCGCCGGGCGCGTCCGGTTCGACGCCCTTGACATTGCCGATGACGACGGCCGAAGCCCCCGCGTAAGCCTCACACGGGGACGCGCCGCCGAGACACGAACAGGCCGCGGCACTCTCCCAACCCCCGACGAAGAGGGCGAATAGCGCGACGGCGATGAGCCTCTTCACACCCACACGGGTGGCCCGCCTTCCGTTGAACTGTGCAGGCTTAGACTGGAAGAAAGTTCGGGCGCGTTGCCCGCGCGCGCTCACCCGCGCCTGCGGCCCGCCATGTCGAGGCCGACCGCCGCGACGAGGATCGCGCCCTTGACGATCTGCTGCGTGTAGGGCCGGACGTTTTCGAGCGACATGCCGTTGTCGAGGCTCGCCATGATGAGCGCGCCGAGGAGCGCGCCGAAGACCGTGCCGCGCCCGCCCATCAGCGAAGTCCCGCCGATCACGCACGCGGCGATGGCGTCGAGTTCGAGCAGCACGCCCGCGTCGGGCGCGCCGCTCCCGACGCGCGCCGTGTAGATGATCGAGGCGACGCCGGAGAGCGCGCCCATCAGGCAGAAGACGGCGAGGATGTGCTTGCGTAAGGAGATGCCGGAGAGCCGCGCGGCGTCGGGGTTGCCGCCGATGGCGTAGAGGTAGCGGCCGAAGGTCGTGTTCCGCGTGAGGAACGCGCCCGCGAGCGCGACGGCCAGCAGGATGAAGACGGGGACGGGGATGCCGGCGAACCTGCCGGGCGCGAGTTCGTACGAGTTCATCCAGTAGACGAAGCCGACGATGGCCGCCGCCGGCAGCGCCGTGCGCAGCGCCGCCGCCGCCG
>DATCVD010000197.1:0-5918 GCA_036567125.1 Pyrinomonadaceae bacterium
GCCGCGCCGCCGCGCCCGCCGGCATTGCGGGCGCGCACCCGTCCGGCGCTATAATCCCGTCACCCTCAGTCCCGCAGAGGCACGCGATGAAGACACCCACGCCGCACGCTTACGCCCGCCGCCTCGCCTCGATCCTCGTCCTCGTCTGCGCCGCCTGCCCGGCCGCGCGCGCGCAAAGCTTCTACGAGGTGGAGGGCGTCGTGTACGCCCCCGGCTCGCAGCCGCTCGCGGGCGTCGCGGTCTTCCTCGAAGACGTGACGCGCGTGCGCGTCGGCCAGTCGATCACGGGCAGCGACGGGCGCTACCGCTTCAGCCGCGTCGCGGCCGGGACGTACTTCGTCGTCGTCCGCCCGCCGGACGCGCAGTTGCAGCCGGTCGTCCACCGCCTTGAGCTGATCAACAGCGCGCGCTCCGGCATCGCCTCGTCGAGCGAGCGTCTGGACATCCAGATGAGCGCCGTGCCGCGGCGCGCGACGGCCGGCGCGGGCGTCGTCTTCGCGCAGGACGTGCCGGCGGACGCCGAGGCCGAGTACGGGCGCGCGATGGAGAGCCTCGGCAAGAAGGAGCGCGCGCGCGCCGCCGAGCAGCTCAAGCGCGCGCTCAAGCTCTTCCCCAACTACTTCGCCGCCTCGCAGCAGCTCGGCCTCCTCTACGTCGAGGGCGAGCAGTTTCAGGAGGCGATGGCCCCGCTCGTCAAGGCCGTCGAGATCAACCCGAAGGCCGCGCCGTCCTACCTCGGCCTCGGCATCGCCTCGATCAAGCTGGGCCGGCCAGACCTCGCGCTCGACGCCCTTGAGCGCGCCCGCAAGCTCGACGCCAAGTCGTACCGCGTCCACTTCTACCTCGGACTCGCGCTGACCGACCTGAACCGGCTCGACGAGGCGGTCGCCTCGCTCAGGGAGGCGCACCGGCTCGGCGCGGCGGCCAAGTTCGGCGCGGCCCGGCTCTACCTCGCCTCCGTCTATACGAAGCGCGGCCAGCACCGCGAGGCGGCGGCCGAGTTGGAGTCCTACCTCGCCGAGAACCCGAACGCCGCCAACGCGGCCAACGTGCGCGAGGCGATCAAAAAACTGAAGGCCAAGTGATTGAGCCGAAAGGCCCGCCCGCCGGAGACCGCACAGACCGGCCGCCGCTTCTTCCGTGATCCCCTCTCCAAAAAAATGGAAAGATTTCTAAATATCTGAATCGAGCGCCTCGCGGCCCTCCTGCTAACCTCTTTCATGTCTGCCCTTTCCTGCCCTGAATCCCTTTCGGACAGGCGGCATCGAATTTGCATCCGCCAAAATGCACGATTTATCGCCTAGCTACGGATAGTCACTCCCTTAAGTCCGCAACGAAAGGAAAACTTCCATGAGGAGAGGTTTCAGACCGTTTTTGGTCGCCTTGTTTGCGCTGGCGTGTGCCTCCGCCGCCGCCGCGCAGACGCCCACCGGCCACATCAGCGGCAAAGTCTCCGACCCGCAGGGCGCGAACGTCGTCGGGGCCACCGTGAAGATCACGGAGATCGCCACCAACCGCGAGATCACGACCACGACTAACGACGAGGGCTTCTACGAGGCCCGCAACCTGCCCCCCGGCACCTACACCGTCCGCGTCGAGCAGTCGGGCTTCTCGGCCGCGTCGGTCGAGAACGTCATCGTGCAGACCGGGCAGGTCGCCTCCGTCGAGGTGGCGCTGGCGGTCGGCAACGTCTCGGACACCGTCACGGTGCAGGGCACCGAGGCGCAGCTGACCGTGGACACGCAGCGCCAGACCGTGGACGGCGTCATCACGGCCCAGAAGATTCAGCAGCTCCCGCTCAACGGTCGCAACTTCCTCGACCTCGCCGCGCTCCAGCCGAGCGTGCGCGTGCAGGACGGCGGCGCGATCGACCCGACGAAGGTCAACGCCTACCGCGCCGTCTCCGTCAACGGCGGCTCGGGCACGGGCACGCGCGTCCAGATCGACGGCATCGACGTGACGGACGAGACCGTCGGCACGACGATGGCGAACATCTCGACCGACGCCGTGCAGGAGTTCCAGCTCTCGCGCTCCTCCTTCGACCTCTCGACCTCGCTCACCACCACCGGCGCGATCAACATCAACACCCGCGCCGGCTCGAACGAGTTCCACGGCAGCCTCTTCTACTTCTGGCGCAACCAGAAGATCGGCGCGCGCCGCTTCGACCTCGAAGAGAAGCCCGAGACCTCGCGCACGCAGCAGGGCCTGCGCTTCGGCGGCCCGATCCTCCGCGACAAGCTCTTCTTCTTCATCAACGGCGAGCATTCGAGCGAGCAGCTCGCCAACGTCGTCCAGATCAACCCGCCGTTCCCGCAGTTCAGCGCCGCCGAGGCCCTGCCGCTGCGCGCCCGCTACTTCACGGGCCGCGTGGACTGGACGGCGACCGACAGCACCCGCATCTTCTACAGCCACCGCTACAACGACGACAACTCGACGGGCGGCACCGTCATCTCGCCGTTCCAGAACAACGACTGGACGAACGCCCACGTCGTCGGGGCCGACATCACGGGTTCGAGCCTGACGCACAGCCTCCGCTTCGGCTACGTGGACTTCCACAACCGCATCGAGAGCACCCAGCTCGGCACGCCGTTTTTGACGACGCCGGAGGGCACGCCCTTCCAGCTCAACATCAACGACCTGTCCATCGGCCCGAACAGCCTCGCGCCGCAGCAGACCTACCAGACCAACAAGCAGTTCAAGTACGACGGCAGCTACGTCCGCGGCGATCACACCTTCCGCTTCGGCGGCGAGATCAACCGGATCGTCTTGGGCGGCTTCGCCAACTTCGCCGGCCCGCTGACCATCAACGGCGACTTCCCGGCCACCCCCATTGGCCCGGCCAACGACCCGCTCAACTACCCGCTGCTCTCGTTCACCGTCGGCCCGAACTCCGGCTTCTTCACCGCGAAGCCGGCCCACGGCCTGCCCTTCGGCGGCCACTTCAACACGCGCACCGGCTGGTACATCGGCGACTCGTGGCGCGTCAAACAGAACTTCACCCTGAACTTCGGCGTCCGCCACAACCGCGAGAGCAACATGTTCGCCAAGGACGCGCCGGCGATCCCCGAGCTTGAGCGCTACGGCCGCGGCCGCGGCGAGGTGGCCGAGTTCCCGTGGCACGCCTTCAGCCCGCAGGTCGGCTTCGCGTGGGACCCGACCGGCGAGGGCAAGATGTCGATCCGCGGCGGGTTCTACCTCGCCTACGAGATGAACATCTTCAACAACGCGCTCTTCGACGAGTTCTCGCGCATCGCCACCGGCATCGGCCCGACCGTCTTCGATCAGACCCACATCGTCGGCCCGACCGGCGACCCCATCGTCGTCCCCGTCGGGGCCGCCTCGTGCCAGACGGCGGCGGCGCAGGCCGCCATCGCCGGGGGCGACTACAGCTGCCTGCTCGAAAACCCGATCCGCTCGATCCTCCCCGACGTGAACCGCATCAACAGCGTGTTGCAGACCACCTACGCCGGGTTCTTCCCGAACTACGACCCGAACACCGGCATCTCGGAGTTCGCCAACTCGGCCGGCAACACCTTCGGCGGCCAGTTCCCCGGCGACTACCGCATCCCCTACTCGATGCAGTTCAACATCGGCTTCCAGCGCGAGCTGGCGAAGAGTCACGTCCTCTCGGTTGACTACGTGAGGATCAGGGGCGTCGGCCTGCCCTTCATGCTCGTCGACGAGGAGTTCCGCCGCGACGCGCGCTTCTTCAACGAGGCGGCCGCGCGCACGAGCCTCGGCACGCGCCTCGGCATCGCCCCGGCGGCCGTCAACCCGACGACCATCGGCGCCTTCATCGCCAACCGCACGGCCAACAATCAGGCGACCAACATCGGCACGTTCGCGCTGGCGAACGACGTCATCTGGCCGGGCTTCTCGCCCGACCTGCTCCGCGCCCGCCTGATCAACGGCGGCTTCACGCTCTACAACGGCCTGCAAGTGCAGCTCAACGGCCGGATGGGCACGGACGAAACGTCGTTCCTCTCGATCGGCGAGCACCGCCTGCTGCGCGGCGTCGACTACACGATCTCCTACGCGCTCTCGCGCGCCGAGTCCACCAGCGGCTCGGGCCGTCAGGAGTTCATCACCAACACGACCCGCAACAACGGCGACTTCAACCGCGACTTCGGGCCGAACGCCAACGACCGCACGCACCTCTTCGGCGCGGGCCTCGTCATCAACACCATCGGCGGCTTCAACTTCAACCCCGTCATCCGGTTCGGCTCCGCGCCGCCCGTGACCCTGACCGTGCCCTTCACCGACACCTTCGCCGGGGCCAACTACCTCTTCACCACCGACATCAACGGCGACGGCGGCTCGGGCACGACCCGCGGCGACGTGCTGCCGGGCACGAACATCGGCGACCTCGGCAGCCGCGTCGGCAGCTTCAGCGAGCTGAACGACATCATCCGCAACTTCAACAGCAGCTTCGCCGGCCGGCTCACGCCGCACGGCCAGCGGCTGGTGCAGGCGGGCCTCTTCACCGAGGCGCAGCTCGTGGCGCTGGGCGCGACCGTCAAGCCCATCGCGCTCGTCCCCGAAAACAACCCGTGGCCGTTCCAGGGCCGCTTCAACGCCGACCTGCGCATCACCCGCCCGATCCGCATCGCCGAGCGCGTCAGCATCGAGCCGTACCTGGAGATCTTCAACCTCTTCAACAACACGCCGAAGGGCACCTACGCCGGCCTGAACCACAACGTGTTCGGGACTCTCAACTTCCCGTACGAGCAGGGCGACGTCGGCGCCCTCGACGCGCAAGTCCGCGGGCTGCTCCAACTCCCGCGCCAGTTCCAGTTCGGCATCCGCGGAACCTTCTAGGGTTGCGCCGACTGCCATTCCGAAGGGCGGGCTTGAAAAAGCCCGCCCTCTTTTTTTGGGCGGGCCTTCGTGCAACTGTGCAACGCGCGTTGCGTGCGTTTGCGCGCGTGCCGCGCGTGCGCGAGTCGTCCCTTACGGCCGCTTCGGCGCTTCGCGGTCGGGCGCGGCCGGGACGTAGCCGGCGCGCGCGCGCACCGTCAGCTTCGGGCGGTTGACCGCCACCTTGATCCTGCGGCGCTTGCCGGCGCGCGCCGACTCCTTCGGGTAGTAGCCGAGGCTGTACTGCTGCCGCAGCTCCGCCGCGACCTCCGCGAACGCGCGCCGGAGACTCTGCAAGCTCTCGGCGCGGTAGTGGCGCGCGCCCGTCAGGCGCGACAGCTCGCGCAGGTAGGCCGTGGCGCGCGCCCGCGCGGCCGGGTCGGTGGGCGCGCCGCCCGCCATCATCGTCGGCTGGCCCCCGGCCGACTGCGTCGCGTCGCGCAAGCGCCCGCCCGCGTCAGCCTCCGAGCCGTACTGCACCGCGTAGGCCAGCACGTCCGACTCCTCCGCGCGCCGCAGCGTCGCCTCGCGCGTCGAGAGGGAGCTGCCGGTGTCGATGCCGTCGGTGAACAGGATGAGCGCCTTCCTGCCGCCCGCGATCCGCTCCAGCCGCTCGCGGACGACGAAATCGACCACGTCGTAGACGCGCGTGCCGCCGCGCGTGTGGGTGCCGCGGATGGCGCGGCGCAGCGCCTCGCGCTCATTCGTCGGCTCGCACAAGATGTCCACGCGGCTGCTGAAGGAGACGACCATCACCTGATCCGCCGGGCGCAGTTGTTCGACGAAGGCGACGGCCGCGTCCTGCACGTCCGGCAGGCGGAAGCGGAGCGAGTCGCTCACGTCGAGCAGCAGCGCGACGGTGAAGGGCTTCTCGGCGGGCGCGAAGTAGGCGATCTCCTGCTCGACCCCGTCCTCGAAAACTCTGAAGTCCTCGCGCCGCAGACCGGCGACGTACCTGCCGGCCGCGTCCGCGACGCTCACGGGCACGGTGACGAGCGTCGTGTCGACGCGCAGCACCTCGTCCTGTTCGACCGCCGCGGTGGCGGGCGGGGCGGGCTTCG
>DATCVD010000198.1:0-3954 GCA_036567125.1 Pyrinomonadaceae bacterium
GCGTCGGCCGCGCCGCCCGCGCCCATCTACGACGCCGCCGCGTGGTACGGCGCGCGCGGCGAAGCGCCCGAAGTCCACGGCGTTTACGTCCAGAGCTTCGACGGCCGGCGCGTCTACGCCGCGCTCAACGCCGACACCACCTTCAACCCCGCGTCGCTCCTCAAGCTCGCCACCTCGCTCGCCGCCCTGCGCCGCTTCGGCCCCGACCACCGCTTCACGACGCGCGTCTTCGCCGAAGGCGCGGTCGATCCGCGGGGCAAACGACTCGACGGCTCGCTCTACCTCGACGGCAACGATCCGAGCTTCGGCGACTTCGCGGCCAACGTCGTCCGCCGCGAGTTGAAGGCCCGCGGCGTCGAGCGCGTGCGCGACAAAATCCTCGCCACGCCCGGCTTCTCGTTCAACTACAGCGAGTCGCCCGAAGCCTCGGCCAAGCACACGGCCGACGCGATGAAGCTCGGCCAGAAGGAGACCGGCGTCGCCGGGCAGGTGGCGGGCAGCCAGCTGTTCGTCGTCCACTCGAACCCGCTGCGCGAAGTCCTGCTCTACATGAACGCGCACTCGAACAACTTCGTCGCCGATCAACTCTGCGGGCAGTTCGGCGGCCCCGCCGAGTTGCAGCGTTTCCTCGTCACCGAATTGAGCCTGCCGGCCGAGCAGGTCTACCTCGAAACCTGTTCGGGTCTGGAGGTGAACCGCATGACGCCGCGCGGCCTCGCCGCCGTCATCCGCGCGCTCGCCGACGAAGTTAATAGACACGGGATGAAGATCGAGGACGTGATGCCCGTCGCGTCGTGCGACTGGGGCACGCTGCGCAGGCGGCTCGAAGGCACGCGCTACCAGTGCGCGGCCGTCGGCAAGACCGGCACGCTCACCACGACCGACGGCGGGGCGTCGAACCTCGCCGGCATCGCGTTCACGGAGGACGCCGGCCCGTTCATCTACGTCGTGCTCTCGAAGGGCAACCGCATCTCGGAGCACAAGCAGTCGACCGACGCGCTGCTCACCGAACTGCTCGCCGTCCACCGCCCCGCCCCGCTCGCCGCGCCCGGCCAGACGCGCCGCCAACTGATGCCCTCCGACCACCTCCGCGCCGACCCGCAGCTCTACACCGGCGCGCCCGACGCGGACGACGGCGGCGATAAGGTCGCCGCCAGCCGCGACGAGGAGGAGAAGGAGTCCGACGACATCGAGGACGAGCCTGCGGGCCGCAAGGCGGGCCGCAAGGCCGAGGGCAAGACCGCCCGCGCTTCCAGAGACGCGAAGGCCGAGACCGCGAAGGGGAAAGCCGCGTCGGCGAAAGGGAAGGCCGCGCCGACCAAAAACGCGCGCGGCAAGGCCGAGCCGGCGCGCAAGACCGCCGCGCGGAGGCGAAGGTAGTTCCCCGGCGATCAGCCTTGCCGGTCGTCCGCCCGGCCCGCCTGCCGGTTCTGCATCTCCCAGAGCAAAACGTTTTTGAGGAAGGCGTGGTGCGCGGCGAAGCGTGCGATGCAGAGGCCGGCGAGGCCGTCGCGCCAGCCGCCTTTGAGCAGGTAGCTGCGCGCGAACGCGAGCGGCCCGGCCGCGGCGATCCTGAGCGGCGAGGTGCGGCGGCCGCGCTCGAACATCTGCAAGGCGGAGAGCGGGGCGTAACGCTCGCCGATCATGCGGTGGTGGTACGAGGCGTCGCGCGCCGTGAAGTGCAACAGATCGCCCGCGAGCGTGGCGACGCGCGCGCCCGCGGCCATCTTCACCGACTCGTGGACGTGCGCGCCCTCCCAGCGCCCGCGCGTGCGCCGGTACAGGCGAAGCTGGTGATCGGGGTACCAGCCGCCGCCCCGGATCCAGCGGTTCATGTAGAAAGAGCGGCGCGCGAGGCGGTAGCCGTCCGCGAGCTTGTCGTCCGGCGCGTTGAGCAAATCTTCGATTGACGCGCGCAGCTCCGCCGATACGCGCTCGTCCGCGTCGAGGCTCAAGACCCACTCGTTGGCCGCCTCGTCGGCGGCGAACTGCTTCTGCGCCGTGAAGCCGGGCCACGGCCTGCAAATCACCCGCGCCCCGCACCCCGCGGCGATCTCGCGCGTCGCGTCCGTCGATTCCGAATCGACGACGAGCACCTCGTCGGCCCACGCGACCGACTCGCACGCGGCGCGGATGTTGTCGGCCTCGTTGAAGGTGATGATCGTGGCGCTGATCTTCATTCGCGGCAGCGCCGAGGATACAACCCGGGAGGGCAAAGGGAAAAGGGGAGGGGGGAGGGATCAGACTCGATCCCTCCCCCCTCCCCTTTTCCCTCGGCCCGCCTTACTGGTGGCTGACGAGCGATTCGACGACGACGTTGTTGGCGCGCAGCGTCGTCGAGGTGGCGCGCTGGAGGTCTGCGAGCGCCTTGTTGTAGTCGGTCTCGGCGCGCAGCTCGGCGTTGCGCGCGTTGACGAGCGCATTCTCGCGCTGGAAGAGGAGGAACGTGGTCGAGCGGCCGACCTGATAGAGCCGCTGCTCGCCCTGTAGCTGTAGCTCGGCGTTGCGCCGCGCCTCGCGCGCGGCCAGCACGCGGCGGCGCGCGGTCTCGACGGCCTGCGCGGAGTTGCGCACCTCGACCTCGATGATCTGCTCCTGCGACCGCGTCGAGGCCGCGAGCTGATCCTTGAGAATCTGCGCGCCGGCGAGGTTGGCCTCGGCCGTGCGGTTGCGGAAGGGGATCTGAATCGTGACGCCCGCGACGATGTTGCGCGTGTCGAAGCTGAACAGGTTGCGCAGCGTCCGGCCGTAGCCGCCGATGAACTGCTGCGGGACGACCAGATCGGGGTTGCGCGCGAGCACCTCCGGGTTGACCGTGCCGGCGAGGCCCGTCGTCGAGAAGGTAGCGTTAAGGTCGACGAGCGGCTTCCTCTGGTTCTTGAAGTAGGTGATGTCGATGTCGCTGATCTCGCTCTGGATGCGGAGGCGCTGCATCTCGGGGCGGTTCTTGCGCGCCTCCTCGATGGACTCTTCGAGGTTGACCGGCGTCTCGTCGAACTTCGGCGTGTCGGTCGGCTGGAGCGCGGCCGACCACTCGGGCGAGGCCGGGTCGCGCAGCAGCAGCCGCTTCAGGTTGTTCTCGGCAATCGAGACCTGCTGCGACGAGGCGAGCAGTTGCGACTCGCGGTTCGACAGCTCGGTCTGCACCTCGGCGCGTTCGAGCGGCGCGGACGCGCCCGCGGCGACCGACGCCTCGGTGCGGCGGAAGTTCTCGCGCGCGAGGTTGAGGTTGGCGATCTGGTTCTCCTGATCGCGCAGGGCGAAGACCAAGTCCCAGTAGGCGCGCTGCACCTGCGAGATCACCTCGATGGTCGAGCGGCGGAAGTCGGCGTCCGACTGCTGGAGGCGCTTGCGCTGGACGCGAATCTGCTGGCGGAAGCGGTCGATGGAGCGGTTGCGCCAGAGCGGCTGCGTGAATTGCAGCCCCTGATTGGCCGAGTGGAAGGGCGTCAGGGTCGCGCTCGTGGCGTTCGTCGTCTCGCGCGTGTTGTTGAAGAAGTAGCTGTAGTTGCCGCCGCCGCGGCCGAACTGCTTCTGCACCGAGAAGTTGTTGTTGATGTCGGTGGTCGAGACGCTGCCCGTCGAGGTGCCGCCCGCGAAGATGCTCGTCACGGGGCGGATGAAGTTGTTGATCTCGGGCGTGTAGGTGAAGACGGGATCGTAGACGCCGTGCAGGCCGCGCAGCACCGACTCGTTGTAGCGCACGTCGTCGCGCGCCACTTGGATGTCGTTGTTGTTTTCGAGCGCGCGGCGGATCGCGTCGTTCAGCGAGAGCGAGACGGTGTTGCCGCTCTGGATGCCGAGGCGGTCGAGCGAGGGCACCGGCGGCACGGGCCGCGGCTGGATCGCGGGGAAGGCCGGGTCGCGCACCTCTTCCGTCCCCGTGGTGTCGGACGGCGTCGGCTGCCCGACGGGCGGGAGGACGGCCGAAGGCTCCTGCGGCTGCGGCTGGCT